>CAISYK010001163.1 GCA_903889605.1 uncultured Bacteroidota bacterium | reverse complement strand
TTTAATTTTTTATAATATTTGTCATTTTCCCATCTTCCTCTCTTTGGATGAGTAAATTAGGAGGATAGGCTTTCTTTATAATGCCCTAACTGCTTGTTTAAATTGTGTTCCGCGGTCTTCATAATCTTCGAACAAGTCAAAACTTGCGCAGGCAGGAGACAATAGAACGGTATCTCCTTTTTTTCCTAACCTGTATGCTTGAGCTACTGCCTCTTTCGCAGAGTTAGCTTCCATGATTATTTCTACCATTCCGCCAAATGCTTTGATAATTTTTTTATTATCAGCTCCCAAACAAATGATTGCTTTCACTTTTTCCTTTATTAAGTCATTCAGCATAGAATAATCGTTTCCTTTGTCTACGCCTCCCAGAATAAGAATTACTGGATTTTCCATACTCTCCAAGGCATACCAGGTTGAATTTACGTTCGTTGCTTTAGAGTCATTTATAAACTCTATTCCATGCACATTTCCAACTAGCTCTAAACGATGATCGATGTTGTGAAAATCGGAAAGACTTTCACGAATTGTTTCCTTCCTTATTTCAACCAATTTACTGGCAACTCCAGCAGCCATTGAATTGTAGATGTTGTGTTTGCCTTGAAGCGCCAGTTCTTGAATTGTCATAATTAAAGGATTTGTGTTATTTGTGTTTATTACTAATTGATTATTTTCTTTTAAGTAAGCCCCTTGTTCTGTTTTTTGTTTAATGGAAAAAGGATATTGTTTTGCTCTTAGAATTTTTTTTGCTGATTCCTGTGCAATTATTTCATCATCAATACAGAAAATGAATGAATCATCTTCAGTTTGATTTCTTATAATTCTGAATTTGGAATCAATGTAATTCTGCATTTCATAATTATACCTGTCCAAGTGGTCCGGCGTAATATTCAATAGAACAGCGATATCAGCTTTAAAATCAGACATTCCATCCAGTTGAAAACTGCTCAGCTCCAATACATAATAATCGAAATCTTTTTTTTTGTCCCCGTATGCATTTTCAGCTACCTGCATTGCAAAACTTTTTCCGATATTACCTCCAAGTGCGACATTCAACCCTGCTTTTTTTAGTATGTGATAAATTAGCAATGATGTTGTTGTTTTCCCGTTGCTTCCAGTTATGCATATTTTTTTTGCTTTAGTATAACGGCCGGCAAATTCAATTTCTGAAATCACTGGAATACCTTTTTTATGAAGTATTTTTATCAGATCGGCTTTATCGGGAATCCCAGGACTTTTAACCACTTCATCTGCATTTAATATCAGCGCTTCGGTATGTTTTTCCTCTTCCCACTTTATTTCATATTTTGAAAGAACGTCTTTGTATTTGTCTTTTATTTTTCCTTTATCCGAAAGGAAAACATCAAAACCTTTTTTCTTTGCGAGAACTGCTGTGCCGACTCCGCTCTCTCCGCCGCCAAGTATTACCAAGCGTTTCATTTTATCTTAGTTTCAAGGTTACAATGGTTAATACCGCGAGCATAATTCCTATAATCCAAAAACGTGAAACAATTTTGGATTCATGCATTCCGAGTTTTTGATAATGATGATGAAGCGGAGCCATTTTTAATAAGCGGTGTTCCCTGGCATATTCGATTCCGAATTTTTTCTTCCTTCGTTTGAAAACGTATACCTGCATCATAACGGATACATTTTCTACAAGGAATATTCCGCATAGAATAGGAATAAGAAGTTCTTTACGGATTGCGATTGCGAAAACAGCAATGATTCCACCCAATGCCAGACTGCCTGTATCACCCATAAACACTTGGGCGGGGAAAGAGTTGTACCATAAAAACCCGATACACCCTCCGACAAATGCGGCTATATATATTACCAGTTCACCAGAATTTGGTATATACATAATGTTGAGGTAGTCGGCGAATATCCTGTTGCCTGAAACATAAGCCAGAATGCCTAATGTTACACCTATGATTGCTGATGTTCCTGTAGCCAAGCCATCAATACCATCTGTTATATTTGCACCGTTTGATACAGCTGTGACAATTATAATTACTATAGGAATAAATATTAACCAAGCCCATTTTTGATAACCAGCGCCCAAAAATGAAAGCAGCCATGAATAATCGAATTCATTGTTTTTCACAAATGGAATAGTGGTTTTCATTGATTTGGTATCTGTTGAAGAATATACCGGCATCTTTGCCACTAATCCCGAATCATTAACAACCTCAATTGTGTATGCACTTTTACCGCTGCTGTGAACCCTATCGCGTACTACTACATCATTATGAAAATACAAGGTGACGCCTACAATTAAACCTATTCCTACCTGACCCAGTACTTTGAATTTCCCCGTTAAGCCCTCTTTATCTTTTTTGAATACTTTAATATAGTCATCTAAAAAACCAATAGCACCAAGCCACACAGTTGATAATAACATTAACAGGATATACACATTGTGTAATTTTGCAAATAACAGCGTTGGAATAATAATCGCTGAAAGTATTATTAGACCGCCCATTGTAGGGGTTCCTTTTTTTTGAAGCTGCCCATCTAATCCAAGATCCCGTACGGTTTCACCAACTTGTTTTTTCTGCAGTAAATTGATGATGCGTTTCCCAAATACCATTGAAATCAGCAGTGAAACAATCAGAGCCATGGCCGCGCGGAAGGAAATGTATTGAAATACCCCTGCTCCGGGAAAATCAAACCTCTTATCTAAAAATTCAAATAAATAGTAGAACATTCTTTAATTTGTTATAATTATATTTTTTTGTATTTGGAATTTTGATCGCTTTCTTTATCTGATTCCACTCAGTTTTATATTTGACTAATTTTCAAATAATTTTAAATTTTCTTTTACCACCAGCATGTCATCAAATGGATGTTTAACTCCCTTAACCTCCTGATATTTTTCATGACCTTTACCTGCAACAAGTATTATATCTCCTGGCTTTGCAATTGAACAAGCCGTTTTAATTGCCTCGTTTCTATCAGTAATTGAAAGTGTTTTTTTATGGTTTACTGCGTCTACGCCTTTTTCCATTTGTTTGATAATGGCATCAGGATCTTCACTTCTGGGATTGTCAGAAGTCAGAATTACTTTGTTGCTAAGATCACATGCTATTTTCGCCATAATAGGCCGTTTTGCCGCATCGCGGTCACCTCCGCATCCAACAACAGTAATAACCTGCTCGTTGCCTGTGCGTATGTCATTAATGGTTTTTAATACGTTTACCAATGCGTCCGGAGTATGCGCATAATCAACAATTCCAACAACGCCTTTATCATTACGTATATATTGAAAACGGCCTTCAACAGAACTCAATGTGCTTAAGGCGGTGAGTACATTTGTTTTATCCTCTTTCAGCAAAACCGCGGCAGCATATACAGCTAAAAGGTTATATGCATTGAAGTTTCCAATGAGCTTACTCCATACTTCATTATTATCAATGTTCAGAAGCAGGCCGCTGAATTGATTTTCCACAACTTTGCATCTGAAATCAGCCATTGCATGAAGTGAATATGTTTTCTTTACTGCCTTTGTATTTTGAAGCATAACTTCTGCATTAGCATCATCTTTATTTGTCAATGCAAATGCGTCGGAACTTAACATGTCGAAGAATCTTTTCTTTGCTTTTATATATTCATTAAATGTTTTGTGATAATCCAAATGGTCATGTGTGATGTTAGTGAAAACCGCTCCTGCAAAATGGATTCCGGCAATACGATTCTGCATTACGGCATGAGAACTTACCTCCATGAAGCAATGAGTACAGCCTTTATCAAGCATTTGACGAAGCATGGAATTCAGCTGAATTGCATCTGGTGTGGTATGGGTAGAGGGGATAATTTCATTGTTTATTTGGTTTTTCACTGTAGACATCAAACCTGCTTTATATCCCAGCTTTTTGAATAGATTAAAAAGTAATGTTACTGTTGTGGTTTTTCCATTAGTTCCGGTAACGCCTACTAATATTATACTTTCGGAAGGATTATCATGAAAATTGCTGGCCGCAATTCCAAGGGCAATTGAAGTGTCATTTACTTTTATATATGTAACCTTGTCATTTATATTTTGCGGCAGCTCCTCACACAGTACTGCAACTGCGCCTTTTGCAATTGTATCATCAATATATTTATGCCCATCGCTCAAAGTTCCCTTTACTGCAATGAATAGACTGTCTTTTTCAATTTTACGTGAATCGAAACTTATAGCTGAAATTGCCACATTGGTAGAGCCGATTATTTCAATCAATCCTGCTTTATATAATATGTCTTTTAATAATTTCATGATCTTATCTGAATTTCCCGCAGGAAACTTATTACTGTTTATGTGATAATTGTTTAATTATAATAGCGTTAATTCTATTTGTGTTCCTTTGGTGAAAATAGTTCCTGCATTTAATGATTGTTTTGAAACAGCACCGCTGCCGCTGAGTTTAACCCTCATATAATTGTTGTTTTCTAATAGGAATAATACATCCCTTGCCGTCATGCCAGCCAAATTTGGAACGATACCGCTTTTCAATTCTTCTTCAATTTTATTTGCCGACATCCTCACTGATGATGAATCAATCGCTGAACTTAAAACCCATTCTGCTTTTTTGTCATTGGTAATATTTTTCACCTTTAAAGCAGTAAGCACATTTTGAATTTCCAATTGAGAGCCATTTTTTACTGTTGGAGCTTTCATAGCATATTTTGGCTGGACGGCATTAATTTCTTTATGAATTTCCAGGCTTGTTGAATACACCTTATCTGCAACATCTTTAAATACAGGCCCAGCCACAGCCCCGCCGTAATATGCATCACCAGACGGAGCACTAACTACCACAATACATGAATAAGTTGGATTATCCGCAGGGAAATAGCCTACGAATGATGCCTGATAAGTCATTTTGCCATTTACTATTCCCATTTGAGCAGTACCTGTTTTGCCGGCAATCTGATAATTAGAGGCCTTTAAAGCTCTTCCTGTACCGTACAATACAACCCCTTCCATCATTATCTTTGCTTTATCTATTGTTGGTTGGGAACAGATAGAAGAATTAATAACTTCCGGCTCGAATGCTTTTATTGTTTTACCGCGTCTGCGGATTTCTTTCACAAACATTGGCCGCATCATTTTGCCATTGTTTGCTACGGCACTATAAAAATTTAAAATCTGCAAAGGAGTGATTCTGGATTCGTATCCATGGCTTATCCACGGCAGTGAAATTGCTGACCATGTTTTATCCTCTGTGTTTTTAAAGTATGGAATTGCTTCACCCGGAATACTTACGTTTAGTGCGGAATTCAAATTCATTTTGCACAATCTGTCAATAAACTTTTGAGGATCTTTTGCATAGTAACGGGATATTAATTTGGAGACACCAACATTCGATGAGTGCTCAAAAATTTCGAGAACCGAAACTCTGCTTTTCTCCGGAGCTTCTGCATCACTGACTTTTTTATTACTGAAAAAGCATGTGCCGTCTCCAATATCAACAATCTCATCAAGCTTTACATTATAGTCCTCCATCACAGCTATTAGAGAAGCTAACTTAATTGTAGAGCCGGGAACAGTTGCAACTCCAACTGCATAATTCAGGTTTTCCACATACATAGCACTGTCCTTGCTATTACGGGTCAGATTGGCTATGGCTTTTATTTCTCCTGACTTTATTTCCATCAAAACCAAACAACCATGATCAGCACCATGTTTTTCAAGACAATTCATTAATGAATTTTCGGCAACGTCCTGTATATTTATATCAATTGTAGAAACAACATCAGCGCCATCTTCAAGCTTTATTTCATTTTCATCATTTATAGATTTCCAAACTCCTCCTGCAATTTTCTGCATTAAACGCTGTCCGCTTTCTCCTTGTAAATAATTATTATAGGCTATTTCTAATCCGTATGATTTACCAGTTCCTGCATCATTATATTTCCCAATTGTACGTGCTGCAAGATTCTGGAAAGGACGTTCGCGTTTGTTAGTTTGTATATAAGTAAAACCGCCTTTATTGCGGCCTTTGCGGATTAGGGGGAACTTTTTTATTATTTGCAGCTCGGTATATGAAACTCCTCGCTGAAGCGTAACCCATCTGTCACCATCTTTACGTGCTTTTACCAGAATCTTTTTATATTCTTTTTGCGATTTATCCTGAAACATTTTTGAGAAGGAATAAGCTAATGAATCAACATTATCGTAAAAAATATCTTTAGTAATTGCATCAGTATTTACGTCAATTCCTACTTCATAATAAGGTAATGAAGTAGCCAATAAAATCCCATTATCATCATATATATTGCCCCGCACAGCTTCAATATCAAATAATTTAGTCGAGAAGTTTTTTGATTTTGCCCGCCACTGATCACCTTCTGAAAACTGTATAACGAAAATTTTGTAAATGATAACAACACCAAAAAGGCATATAAAAAAGTATATCAGGTATACGCGCCACAATATGTCTTTTTTATCTTCCAATTTTATTAATCGTTTTGATTGTTTGCTGTTTGTGTATGAACTAATATTTTTTTAGGAGGCACTACGCTTTCTACAATTCCTGTTTGCTTTACTGCTAAAGATTTAGCTACTTCTGTTTGTTTACTTTTAATTACTAATGAATCTTTTTCTACTATATATAGTGTTCTTAATTCTTTAATTTCATTTGTCAGGTTATTTACTTTTCTAACCTGGTCATCTGCATAATATCCGTTAGCGATATAGCAAACAGCCAGAAATGCAAGAAAAACAACAAAAGGAAAATTATTTATTGTTGCTTCCTTAGATAGAAAACTCCCGCTCACAACGTTTGCCACAGAACGTACTATCTTATTTTCCTTCTTAGGAACTTTAGCTTCTTTTGGAGCTTCTGCGATTGGTTGTTCTTTAAATTTGTTTCCCATTTATTTCAGCAGCAATTTTTTCAGCAGGCAATTCATATATTGTTTAATTGAACATTGCTGAATTATCCAATTATTTTTTTTCCGCGATTCTCAATTTTGCGCTCCGCGCTCTGCTGTTTTCCATAATCTCAGGATCACTCGGGATTATTGGTTTACGCGTTATTGCTTTAAAAGGGGTAAGCTGATTCCCATAAAAATCCTTATCAACTTCACCTTCAAATTTCCCGCTGCGTATAATATTTTTAACCAATCTGTCCTCTAATGATTGATATGAAATAACAACTAACCTTCCGCCTGGTTTTAATACTTCTAAACTCTGCATCAATAGCTCCTTCAGTACATCCAGCTCCTTATTTACTTCAATCCTTAATGCTTGAAAAACTTGTGCGTAGTATTGATTTTCACGTCCGCGTTTCACACATTTTGCTATTGCGGCCTTTAAATCATTTACTGTTTCAATTTGATTTTCTTTTCTTGCATGAAATATGGCGTATGCCAATCTCCCCGCATTATCCACTTCACCATACAATTTGAAAATATGTTTTAACTCCTCTTCTGTATATGTATTTAAAATATCTGCGGCTGTTAACTTCGAGTTGCGATCCATCCTCATATCAAGTCTGGCATCGAAGCGGGTTGAAAAACCTCTGTCCGCTTCATCAAACTGATGTGAAGAAACCCCCAGATCTGCCAGTAATCCATCAATCGGCAGAGCATTATACATCTTCAAAAAGTTTTTCAGGTATCTGAAATTTTGTTTGATGAGTATAAATCTTTCATCATCAATTTTATTTTTAACAGCATCTTCATCCTGATCAAAAGCATAAAGCTTACCTGAAGTCAGGTGCTTAAATATTTCTCTCGAATGACCGCCTCCGCCAAATGTTACGTCTACATAAATGCCCTTGGGATTAATGTTTAAACCATCAATACACTCTTTTAAAAGAACTGGCTGGTGATACATCATCTATTCGCTTGGTGTTGGATTAATACCGCCCATTACATCCTCTGCAAGCTTTTCAAAATTTACTGTACCATCATTTATAAATTTCTCGTATGCTTTTGTATCCCATATTTCAATTCTATCTCCTGCGGCTGCCATCATTACATTTTTACTAATTCCGGCAAACGTCATCATATCTTTTGAAATTAATAAACGTCCTGAAGCATCTAATTCTACAGGCACTACGCCGTAATTGAACATTCGGATAAATTCTACATTCTTCTTTACAAACTTGTTAAGCTTGTTCACATCTTTCACCATTTCATTCCATGTTGCCATTGGATACAGCTCAAGCGATTTACTGAAAATGCTTCGCTTCATCACAAACCCCGCTTTAAGTTCTTTGGTAAGCTGCTTTTTAAATGCAATAGGAAGCATTACGCGTCCTTTCGCATCGGCATTGCATTCATATACTCCAAATAGGCTGTTCATGGCGTTTTATTCCTTTCAGCGGTAAAAGTAAAAACAATTTTCCCACTTTTTACCACAATTTACCACTTTGTTGAAAACTTTCTAGTTTTCGACATTGAAAAAGTCCAAATAGTAAACAAAAAGTTTGGATGCGGAAATTTTTAAAAATCCGGAAATTAACTTCGAATAAAGGGATGCATAAGAAATATAAAGCATGAAAAATTTCTTTTTCTGTGGAATAAAAAAAATGCTGGATGCTGATAACCTTATAATCCCTTTTCGATTTATGAATTCTAAAGAATTATTATTTTTTGAAGATTTATGGCATTGTTTTATTACGGCATTTCTACAATAGTTTATCAATGTTTTTGATGACATTGAACACTCGTATACTTTAAAACAAAATGAAAGCATATCTTTGTGTGTGCTGCAAAAAATGACATACAGTATTTTACCAGGCGGTATTAATATCAATATTGAAGCTTTGAATAAGAGTTTTGAACGGGTATGCATTTTTAATTCGAATACAGATTTGAATAAAAATAAATTGGTTCAAACAGATATGATTATTGCTGTCGGGTCCACGGCGGAAATAACTATCTATAATTCCAAAAACATTTTGGAAGAATTGCAGGAATTTTATGATAAAAGGAAAGGCTGGCTGTTCGGTTATTTGAGTTATGATCTGAAAAATGAAATTGA
>CAISYK010001162.1 GCA_903889605.1 uncultured Bacteroidota bacterium | reverse complement strand
AATCCTTAGACAAAAACAATCCAAATAATTACGGAAAGGAAACGATACATTTTACGTTTTCTGACAATTTTGTTACTGTGAAAAAAAAATCAAGCACACAAATTTATAAAGTAACAGGCCAAAGAATGAATGAGTGGGGTACACATTTTTATGATACAATTGATGATAATGGAAATTATTACGAATGGGGATATCGAAAAGTTGGTGATATCTATGTTTATTGCAAAGCAAATGGGGTAGATATAACATTTGGAAATAAATTTTAAAAACAAGCCACCAAAACTAAAAAATGGAAATAGATGTAAAAGCAGACTTTTCAAAAAAGGAAGGTCAACCGATAAGACCTTCTCCTGATGAGCTTGAGAAGTATTTAAACGAGTGGAATTCTTTGGAAAACTACGTACAGCAGGAAAATAGTTTGAAAAAATTATTTACAAATACATATCCTCTCAATGACAATATAGATGATGTTTTAATTAAGGTCTGTTCCTTAAATGACTTTTATAGCACAAATATATTTTCTCCATTTACAGTTGCAAGACACATTGTAAAACTCAATATTGACGAAAAAATAGAACAGGACAATTGGAATGTAGTAAATGAAATTGCTTATGTTACAATGAAGGGCAATAAGCAAAAGAATTTTTATTCCTTCGCAACCAAGTATTGCAGTCATCACAAACCAACTTCTTTTCCAATTTACGACTCTTTTGTAGAAAAAATGCTTATGCACTTTAAAAATGCGGATAAATTTTATGACTTTAACAAAGCCGATTTAAAGCAATATCCTAAATACAGAGAAATTCTATTAAAATTTAGAGATTTCTATAGGATTGAAGAATATGATTTAAAACAGATTGACAAATATCTTTGGCAGGCGGGGAAAATATATTTTCCAAAACAATATGTTAAATAAAATACTATTTACGACCGCTATGTTTTAGAACTTTGCATTCCGGCCTGTGTGTAATAGGACTGTAGGGTGTTTCGGTGCCAAGACCATTGGGTGTTTCGACCGCAGTTTTTTTACAACTTTGTATTCAGACCTGTGTCTGCCAATACCGTTGGGTGTTTCGACCGTAGCGTTTTTTATAGCTTTGTATTCTGACCTGTGTGTGCAAAGACTGTTGGGTGTTTCGACCGAAGTGTTTTTTATAGCTTTGTATTCTGACCTGTGTGTGCAAAGACTGTTGGGTGTTTCGACCGAAGTGTTTTTTATAGCTTTGTATTCAGACCTGTGTGTATTAGGACTGTCGGGTGTTTCGACTGTTACGAATTGTAACTCGAAAGAAAGAATGCCCTGCCCATAACATTAAATATGCTATATGGCCGTTCATAGTAAGCTTCATCATTTGAGTCCGCAATAGAAATTGGTCGTGGCAAAAACCTTTCACAGCGGTAGACAATTTAACTATTAGTTTTTGCCACTTGTAATTTTATAATTATTTTTACGAAAGCGGCCACACCGCATATTTTGCCGTTGGCAGCAATAAGTGGGAAAAGGAAGATAGTCATCTTTTATCATTAGAGCATCTGTTTTTCGTTCGACACTTTCCGGAAAAATTATTGCACACGAGCTTTTTTAACGCTCAGACTTTCTTTGTTGCTCGGACTTTTTTATTATTTTTGCATATAGACCATAATATGTATCCTATGTCAAAGACATCTATTCCATTAGAAATACAAAAAGAGGCAATAAAAATAATTGATGAGTATAATCACAAAACATTTCATGATTACATAAAGGATTTATCCTACTATCCGGAATTCAAAGGGAAATTTCTTTATCTTAAGAGAAAAGAATTCGGTAAAATTTCCCCAGTAGCAAGACTAACATTTATTGCTGACATAAAAAAATGGGAATTTGCCATCTTCAAATGGAGCAGTGAACAGTATGACCCTGACGAATGGTTTTTCCCTGGTGAGAACCTGGTTGACGGTACAATTGAAGGAGCTATGAAAGCTGGTATGGTAGCTTATCCTGTTTAACAAAACGAAGCCGAATTTGGACAGTTTTGTGAGTTAAGCAAGTTTTGGGCTTGTAGACAATTTTGTGGGTTAAGACCGCGGGACTTATATACTGCTGTGCACTTAGACAGTTTT
>CAISYK010001161.1 GCA_903889605.1 uncultured Bacteroidota bacterium | reverse complement strand
TTAAAATTTATTATTTCTTTGCACGCATGCTGTGCTCTCTAAAAAATTCGTTTTTTATCGAGTCCATCTGAAACATCATATTTTCCATATATTCATCATTCAATTCTAATCGTTTTCTAAAAAAATCTTCGTGAAAAAAATCGCTGTACAGCAGAGAGTCATTAAAAAATAATTCGCTGAAACGTTTGTCTTTTGTTAAAGGAAACTCCTGACTAATCATGGGTTTGAATTCACGGAATAAACTATCCATTAATTTTTTTCCGCCGATTCTATTTGAATAATAGGATGAATAAGTCGAATCGAATGCAATTAGATTGCCTTTTTGGTCGTATCGCTTATTTACATTAATGTCAACTTTCGGATTGCCTTTCTCTTCCTTATGAATACTAACCGTCGTTTTATCTTTAGAGTTTTTTTCTGTTTGCCCATTTCCATTGCATGAATAATATACAATCATAACTGAAAACAAATAACAAATTGATTTTTTCATTTGTCTCTATTTAGATTAAAAAAAACTCTTCTTGATAACAATAATTATAAAGAAGAGGATGTCAAAAATATTTTATTGCGCGTAAACTTCAGTATCTATCACAAGTTTGTTTTCTGCTTTGTTTACTCAAGGAGCAAGCCATACTGCATTTTCAGCATCTCTTCTTTCCGAGTATGAACGAACTTTACCTGTTAGAATTACTTTACTGCCCTCAGCCGAAATAGTTATCCTTTCAGCATCTATTGCAGCACTTCTTTGAAAAGCTAACTCATTTTTGTTTTTCACATCAGTTGTTTTGATGGCTGAAACAATCTTAATATTATTTGTAATTCCAGAAACACCGGTTAGGTTATTAACCGCATTTTTTGCGGCAATACCATGGTATTCCCATTCCACATTGCCGTCAAGAGTTACCCAACCATTTTCCACTTCCACTAATATTTTTTCATCCGTTACAGATTTATTCCATTTCAGCGCATTAATAAGCGCTTCTGCAATATCTGAATCTGTTTTTTTACCCAGCGAAACTATTTTAACTCCGATATCTTCTGCAGCTGCTTTTACGCCCATAACCATTTTTGCGGCATCTTCAGCGGCTAATTTTTACTGTAATTATTTACTGTTCCGGAAAGTGTAACTATTCTGTTTTTTACAGCTACTCCAATTTCACTGGCATTAAGTAATGGTTCCCAACGAAGCTCTTCCATCACATCTTTTTGAATTTCTTAATCTGCATTCATGCATGTATTAATTTAAAGATTTATCATTAAAAATTAGAGATGCAAAGAAACAACTATCGATAATTTTTTTCAATGACGATAATCAAAAGCATGAATGATTGCTGGCAAAGTATGGGAATATACATCAACTATATAAAATCTTATCAAATGCAACTGGCGGATTTGAGGAACTATAGGATGGATAAGAAATTGATACTTTCGACAAGCGTAAAGAGAAATTTTTAAAAGTTTTTAACAATCTGCAATTAATTATCGCCATATATTTTCATTGAAAAGCTATATCTTTACAAATAAATATTATTTCGGAAATATATAAATATACTTATGAAAAGAATCGGATTCACTATTGGCTTTATCTTTTTTTGTTCTAGATTATTATACTCACAGCAAGAACCTGTCAAATTCGGAGGAAACGCGCAGGGATCAACATATCACATTACTTATTTTGATGAACAAAACAGAAACTTCCAGCCTGAAATTGAAAAAATTTTAGTTGATTTTGACAAATCCGTTTCCACTTATATTCCTTCTTCGATTATATCCAGAATAAATTCAAACCAAAAAAATGTAATTGTGGATAAATATTTTATTGCGTGTTTTAATAAAGCCAAGGAGGTATGGAAAAACACAGACGGAGCTTTTGATCCAACCGTGAATCCTCTGACTAATGCTTGGGGATGGGGGCCTGGGAAAAAGCAAAAAATAGAAAAATCAGTAATTGACAGTATACTTCCATTTGTAGGTTTTCAGTTAATTGAGCTGCAGGGCAATAAAGTTGTCAAGAAAGATCCGCGCGTTTCATTGGATTTTAATGCATTTGCTCAAGGATACTCTGTTGATGTAGTTTCTGAATTTTTAAATTCAAAAAAAATCTCTTCATACATTGTTGAGATCGGCGGAGAGGTTTATGCTAAAGGGAAAAAACCGAATGGCGATAACTGGACAGTTGGTATAGAAAAACCAATTGATAACAAGGATTCGCAAAATCCTTTAAAGGCAGTTGTGAAACTCGAAAATCTAGCCCTGGCAACATCCGGAAATTACCGGAGATTTATTATCGAAGATGGAATAAAATATGCGCACCATATTGATCCCAAAACAGGTTATCCTGCAAAAAACAATTTACTAAGTGCTTCATTATTTTCAAAAGAATGTATTTCAGCCGATGCAAATGCTACAGGTGTTTTAGTTATGGGGCTTGAAAAAGCAAAGAAATTTTTGGAGCTGCATCAAGAACTGCAGGCATATCTGATCTATTCTGACGATAAAGGTAATTATCAGGTCTATGAAACACCGGGTATTCAATCTATTGTATCTGATGCCGAGGAATAATCAAAAAAAGCATCCTTATTGGATGCTTTTTTTGTTTCCAGGAGAAGTATTATTTATTCAAAATTATTTTATAGTATGAAGATCCCTCATCATTAGAAACATTGATCATATATATTCCATTTGCAAAATTTGCAAGGTCAATATTTTTAGTTCCCGCAGTTGACTTATCTGTCTTTTCATCATATACTACAGAGCCCAGAATGTTTACCACTTTTATATTATCTGCTTTATTAAAATCAATTGTAAATACTCCGTTAGTTGGATTTGGGTATACATTAATTTCCGGACTTTCTGAAACACTTTCAACA
>CAISYK010001160.1 GCA_903889605.1 uncultured Bacteroidota bacterium | reverse complement strand
GCTTTGCATGAAAAACCTTCCCAATGAAGGTTATTAGTATTTTTAGAACTCCCCATTATAGGTTACATCCAGTTCCGATAACCGGAATTCAGGATGTCATAATTATAAAGGGTATGAGCATTGAGAATAGATGCAGCTTAGTTAGCTTTCATCTTGGAAATGAATTGCCAAAGATACCATTGTCATTAACGCCGACTATTTACTTTATGCCGGCGCGATTGATAATAGTTGGCTCTCCTTTATTATCAGATTCTGAAATAAATTCATAATTACACAACATACAATTTGGATATCAATTTGAACGAAAAATATCCCTCGCGAAAAGCCCTATATATGAGGTATTTGATTGGTCATACGTTCAATCGAAATTCTAAAAATAAATGCAAAGGTTTCGTCCTTCATATGTTCATCCAATTCCGGTTTAAATTCTTCGGAAAGTTTTGATAAAGACATCACCTTTTTTTGATTTTCCATATTTTCCGGTTCTGTTTTTTGAACATTAATTACTTGAATGAATTCATCCATCCATTTTTCATAACGAAACATAAACTCTTGTTGTTTCTCAGTTAACTTACGAATCTCAGTATGATCAAAACCTTTTGCAAAAACATTTTTGCTTACTATTGTTGCACCAGCTGTTAAACCAAGAAATTGTAAAAATTTTCTACGTGAAGATTGCTTGTCGGACATTGTCTGCTTTTAATAAAAAAATTATATAAATAAATTAAACTCACTTTGGCCATATATGACATATGTCATACAAATGTAAATTATATTATTGTAATATGGAAGAAAACTGCACAAAAATATTTAACAGTGCTATAGGATTAAGTTTGCTTTTGTCTTACTCTTTACAAACCGAGAAACTGCTTATCTCAGAAGGATAAAGCACTAATAAATTTTCTCACAATTTTCAGCTTTTATGAATGAAAAACTACGGTTTACCGAAGGTAATAAAAATGATTTACATTTCTGTTCGGATTAAATACTCTCTCCACTTATATAATCCGTGAAATAATAGATAAGATATAATTTGTTCAACATCATTCCCGCTGACCACCTAAAAACATAAGTAAAAGCCCAGTAAACACTGGGCTTTTTTATTTTGCTTAGTCTGCATCAAAAATATAAAGCCTTGTTTATACTGTTTTATTTAATGATTAAATATTTGCTTTAACTAAACAGGATTTATTATTAAAACTTATACAACAGTACTTTGTTTTAGTGTAATTGCTATTGCAGCAATAGTACCATCTGCAACCGCTGTTGTAATTTGGCGAAACTTTTTGCTGTTAATATCACCCACTGAATATACTCCAGATATTGATGTTTCCATTTCATCCGATACTTTCAAATATCCAAATTGATCAGCTTCGAATTGACTACTGAATAAGTCAAGGTTAGGTTTCATTCCAGCAAATACAAATATCCCATCAGCAGAAATACTCTCCATTTGCTTCGTTTTTAGATTTTCGATGCTAACATACATTTTATCTCCATCCTTTATAAAAGCGCGAGGTTCACATTCGAAAAGAATATTAATTTTCTGATCAGCAAAAACTTTTTCCTGAGCTTCTTTATTAGCTTGAAATTTATCGAACTGATGTACAATAGTAATTTTTGATGCAAATTTTGAAATAAAATAAGACTCTTCAATAGCTGAATTTCCTCCTCCAATAACAATTACTTCTTTGTCTTGAAAATATTTTGCATCACAAGTTGCACAATATGAAACACCATGGCCTTTATATTCTTTCTCCCCATCAATGCCAAGCGGACGCGGAGATGCTCCGGTTGCCAATATCAAATAATTGAAATGAATAGTTTCAATTTCGTCAACTAAAATAGTTTTTGCTTTTAAATCCACAGAAGTAACATCAACTGCAGATTTATAATCCACCCCTGCTGCTTTTGCCTGCTCGCTCATATTGTGTGAAAGCAAATAACCATTAATAGGTTCTATAAATCCGGGATAATTTGAAACAAGGTGTGTTGTAGAAATCTGCCCTCCCGGCAAAGCCCGGTCAATTAAAGCTGTTTTAACCTTTGCCTGCCCAAGATAAATTGCCGAAGCCAATCCTGCTGGTCCGCCGCCAAGAATGACTGTGTCGTAGTGCGATTCAGTTTTAATAATTTTCGATTTTATCTCAACAGCTCGTTCAGGTGAAATCATTGAGTCAAGGTTTGCCATTAAATCTGAACGTTTTATTCCGCCTGTCAATAATGGACCTACTTGCTTACCATTATCAAAAAATAAAACGGTAGGTGAACTCTTTACTTCAAGTCTGTTTGCCAATTCGCGGTTTTCCTGACGAAATATTTTTATAAATTGTATATCGCTGCCATAAATTTCGGCACAACTATCGAACTTCGGAGCTAATGACTCGCATGGAGCACATTCAGTCGAATAGAAGTCAACAACAACTTTTCCGCCCTGTATGACTTCTTTATCAAATTCTGATGCATATATAGTTTTCATAATGGTGTTGATTTTTACATCGCTGTATATACAGCAATTAATAATTTGAATGGCCTAAATATTTTTTTATTTAGTATATATTTCGATTTCTATAGGCTTTTCAAAATATGCAGAGAAGCCTAACTCCAATAACTCACTTATTGGCCGGCAATCAGTGGAGCATACTGAACCATTTATATTTTTTGCCGCAGAGCCGCACCCTCCCCCGCAAGCCAATTGAAGATTACAATCCATGCATGCGGAAATAGAAACAACATCACGCATATCCCAGGCATCAGAGAGTTGTTTATTTAGTTTAGACTCAGGGTAAAATGTTCCTAATGATTCGTCAGCTTTACCCACAGTAGCTGTACATGGATAAATATGCCCTGTATAATCAAAGGCCCATTCAGTTTTACATGCCGGACAAGAATCAAACAGCGGTTCCGGCAAAGTGCCGTTTTCGGAAAGGAATTTTGAGATGGAATAAGCTGGCTTATAAAATTCCAAAATATGCGGATGCCGTTGTGTAAGCGCATATATATTTTCATACAAGGAAATTCGGCTGAAAAGTTTATTCGCGGCCGACTGGCAGTGATGCAATTCATAGTTGCGGCCGATCTGCGTTTTAAAATATCCACTTGCTGTCCAGCCTTTTTCAATAGCGAAACGTGCTGATTCAGGAAGGTTTGTGATGTTTTCTTTATCAATTACCATCCTTAAATTAACTGTCAGTTTGTTAGCAATACAGGCATCAACACCTTCAACAATTTTATCAAATGTTGCAGCTCCCCCTTTTAAGAATCTACGGGTATTATGAACATCCGCTGTTCCATCAAGTGTTATTTGGATTTCACGGATGCTGCCTTGTTTTAGAATTTCAATATAATCAACAAGTGTATAACCATTTGTAACAAAGCAAACATCGATTTTAAAAGTATTTGACTGCTCAATTAAATAGCTGATGAGCTCTTTTTGTTTTGGTGAATTCAATAATGGTTCCCCTCCAAAAACCGTGATATATTTACGTTTGCCGGCAAACTCTTTCTGAATGTAAGCGAAGAATGAATCTATAATATCGTTATTTAATGAGCCTTTTGCCGGAGCATATTCATCCTGATAGCAATACGAGCAGGCAAAATTGCAGCTGTAATTGGGAACAAAAAACAACTGGATTTCATCGTCATAACGGCTGTCTATAAAGTCAAGATATTTGCTCCGATATAGTTTTTCCTCTTCATTCTTATCTGCTAAATAACCTTTCCCGAGCAGTTCATTAATGAAACCATCATTTTGAATCGGTTCGTTATTTTTAACATTATTAATTAATACTGCATGAGCTGGGTTTACAATGTCTGCATTCCCAGTGAGCAGATTAACAATAAAGAAATTTTCAGAATCCTTTATTTTAGAAAATATGTTGTGTTTTGAGAAATACATGTTATATGTAAATAAAATAATTATAAATAAGAGTGCTGTTTTACTCGGCACTCTTATTGTTAAAGCTCAAAATATTAGTCGTGGCATCCAGCTACGGTTTTTGAAATTTTAGCACAGCATTGAGCAACTTTCGCTGCAGCTTTTTCTTCTTTTTTT
>CAISYK010001159.1 GCA_903889605.1 uncultured Bacteroidota bacterium | reverse complement strand
TTTTTCCATTTATGTTATCCTCATTACGAGGAAATGCTTTCTTTAGCAAAAAGTTATTCAAACGCATATATTGATATGTGCTGGTCTTGGTCCATTAATCCTATAGCAGCTAAAGACTTTTTGAAAAAATTTATACTTACTGTACCAAACAATAAAATCTTCACATTTGGAGGCGACGATAAGATAGTGGAGAATCTAATTGGACATGCTTTTGTTGCCCGCAAAGGAATTGCTCAAGCCTTGACGGAATTAGTAGCTGATAATTGGATAACAATAAGTGATGCGTTAGATTTGGTGGATAATTTAATGTATAAAAATGTCGAGAAAATATTTGAAAAACAAAACATACTGGCGCTAACAGGCTTGTAAAACCAATGCTGATAAGAGTTTTCTGCTTCGCGAAGATTAAAATGGCACATGGTTTTACAGGCAAGACGTTAGCGGCAATCAGGAAGAAATGGTCAAACAATATTAAGATCTTATTTGTGAAAGCTGCCTCTATAAAAGAACTCAAACTGGAATTAAGTAGTCGTTCAAAAGGTGAACTGTTGGAACTTTGTTTACATTTATCAAAATTTAAAAAGGAAAATAAAGAATTATTGACTTACCTCTTGTATGAAGCGTCCGATGAACCCTCTTATGTAAAAAGTGTAAAAAAAGAAATTGAGAAACTATTTGAGCAGGTAAACAAACGAAATTATTATTTTATCAAAAAGAGTGTACGTAAAATATTGCGTGTAATTAAGAAGTATATCCAATATTCAAAGAAAAAGGAAACAGAGGTAGAATTATTGCTTTGTTTCTGTAGCGAACTTAAAAAAATGAGCCCATCTATGGAAGAAAATACAGGGCTTAATAATATTTACAAACGTCAAATAGAAACAATCAAAAAAACCATATATTCTTTACATGCGGATTTGCAGTTTGATTATGAAAAAGAGTTGCATAAAATAATAAAAGAATAAATAAATGCCAGCCGTTTGATACAGAGTTTACCGATGGACCATTGGCGGTAATGAAATAAAATGAAAAAGTGATATGAAATAAATTAAGAATTATGAGAAACAGATTATTGGTAACGATTGGATTTTTGTTATTTTTATCAACAGGGTACACTAAAGCAGTTAAATTTAAAACCTTTGCAGTCGAAACAAAAGGAATTAAAATTGAGATTAATACAAAACTTGAATTATTTCATATAATGGCTTACCTGAGTAATTCAAATCATCTGAACAATTTTAATTTCAAATATAAATCTGATATAAACACCTTCTTTGCTTTAACTAAAAATGACATCTCCGTTCAATTCATAAAAAAGGTTTTGCAGAATTATCATGCTCATCTATCAATAAATGGAGAATTTTTTGATGAGCGTTTCAAAAAAGATACGTCATATTTATTATTTTTACAATTAGATAATTTTGGATTGCCCAACACGCTGACCAATAAATCAATGATAATTGATAGCCTGAATAACTCAATTGAGTCATTTGCAAAACTTAGCCAATTTGAGAAATTCGTTGAAAATCACCAGGGATATTATCAAAAGAAAATTGATGAGGTTGCAAAAGAGATTTCAGGTCTTGATATG
>CAISYK010001158.1 GCA_903889605.1 uncultured Bacteroidota bacterium | reverse complement strand
TTTTTAAATAATTTACTTATTATTCGATGGTATAGTATTTTCAATAGCCAAAAGAGGAAAATAATAGTTTAGGATAAGTTAAAAATCTGCTTTTCGGTTTCTTGAATTTTGAAAAAACCAACAAAAAGAAGAAGTTTTTTCAATTACGGCTTATAAGCACTTTATTAAATGTTCTGCCGGATGGGCTTTCCGCAATAAGCGTATAAAATCCTTTCGTCAGTTGACTTGTGTTTATTGTGGTATTATTATCTGCTTCTTTTTCCAAAATTAATTTTCCGGAATAATCGTACAAATAAAGGGTGGATTTGCTTGTAATGCCTGTAATACTTAATGTTTTATCCGCAGGGTTTGGGAAAGCCTTGATAGATGGATGGTTGTTCATTACATTCGAGCGTGAGCCGGTAATATCCGAACGAGAAGGCTGACAGGTGCCAGCTGACATCACTGCTTCAACATAATAACTGGCATCAGGGAAGGAAGCATAATTTACGTCAGTATATCCTAATTGATGCCCGGTAGTATTGCCTATGGGCTGAAAATTGCCTGTTGAATTATCGTCCCTGTAAACTTTATACGCCGATACTGCTGTTATAATATTTTCAACTTGATATGGAGTCCAGCTTAAATCCGCTCCTGCATGGGTAAGGTACATAGTATTGTGATAGTCGCTGAAAAGAGATTCCACACCCTGGGAGTTTTTGTTTTTTAATTTATACCGGTATGCTGTTGCAGAAGGGTTAACTTCGAAATCTTCAAAAATACTAAGGGAGTCTTTTGATACTGCTCCTATGCGTTGGAAATTGTTGGTGGTTATTTCGCGGTAAATTATAAAGCTGTCAATGGCTGTTAAATTCAGGTTTGATTTTTCCCAAACCACCACGTTGTGAGTAAGGGTGGAATCGACTGTTACCAGGCAGATAGGCGGACCTGGTGGAATGGTATTATTCAATAAAATCGAAAGAGTATTATCAAGTCTATTGCCAACCGCTAAATCAATTTTTCCGTCTCCATTAAAATCTCCATTAGTTATAGCCTGAGGTAGACCACCTACATCAAATGGAATAGCAAGGCCAAAGTTACCAGCTCCATCTCCAATTAGCACAGACACTTCAGAATTAGCATTATTAGTTACAACTAAATCCCATTTTCCATCTGCGTTAAAATCAGCGGTGGCTAGGGCAAGAACATTTGGTCCCGCTTGGAAATTAGTAGCTGTGGAAAAACTGCCTGTTCCATTGCCCAGCAATATTGAAACCCTAATATTTCCATTAGAAACTGCCAAATCAAGGTTGCCATCTCCATTAAAATCAGCATTTACAATGTCACAAGGATTGCTGCCAACATAAAAGTTAGTAGGAGAACTTAAACCACCAAGGCCATCGCCCACTAATAATGACACATTACTTGAATTTTGGCTGGCAACAGCCAAATCCATTTTGCCGTCCCCATTAAAATCGCCATTTGTGAATAGAAAAGGGGCAGACCCTTCACTGATAAAGCGCGTTGCAACACCAAAATGGCCTGTTCCATCACCCAACAATATAGATACGAGACCTCCGTTCATGAGGGTAGCAACAGCTAAATCAGCTATACCATCTGTATTAAAATCCGCACTAATGATCCTAGTTGGACGGCAATTAGAGATTGCACCTGTATCTAATGTCCCCAACGAAACGCTAATTAAAGTATTAAAAGTTCCGTTACCATTACCTAACACTATTGAAATATTACCTGAATCATAATTTGCTGTAGCCAAATCAGGTTTGTTATCTCCATTAAAATCTGCGCTAATTATTGATTGAGGCAGCCCCCCTACATTAAAATAAGTCGATGTA
>CAISYK010001157.1 GCA_903889605.1 uncultured Bacteroidota bacterium | reverse complement strand
GAAAAAGCTTATCTGAGCCATAATATTTATGCTTTGCATGCAACATATATGCAGGAAGGAATTATGGGTTCTGCAATAATTTCTAATGCAATGAAATACATCTCTCTCGAAAAAGCCTTAAGTGCAGAGAAACAAGATCCGGAACAAATCAAAAAAGCTGTTGATGCCGTGGAAGCAGAGGGTATATCATTTTATAAATCGTTTAATACAGCTTCTGAAGAAAAAATTTTAGCAGCTGTTTCACGAATGTATTTCGAAAATATTGCAGCCGATCAGCAGCCGGGATATATTGCAGAACTAATTAAGAAATATAAAGGTAAAACGAATAAAGAAACATTTGAAAAATTTGCTGAAGCTGTATTCAAAAACAGTATAATGGCTTCAAAAGAGGCGTCTCTCAAGTTTCTTGAAAAACCTAATTTAAAAAAATTAAAAAACGATCCTGCTTTTGCTTTTGCTAAAGCGTTTTATACGAATTACATCGAGCGGATCCAGCCGCATATTGAAGAGTTTGATGCGGTTAATAGTACTGAAGGCAGCAAATACATTAAAGCTTTGATGGAAATGCAGCCAAATAAAAATTTCTATCCCGATGCTAATAGTACAATACGCATGACCTATGGGAGTGTTAAAGCTTACTCACCAAAAGACTGCGTTGATTTTAGATATTATACTACTCTGCAGGGTGTAATGGAAAAAGAAAACCCAAATACTTTTGAATTTAAAGTCCCGGAAAAATTAAAAGATCTTTATAATAAAAAAGATTTCGGACGGTATGCCGACAAGGATGGAGATATGCACACTGATTTTATAAGTAATAATGATATTACCGGAGGTAATTCCGGCAGCCCTGTGATTAATGGTGATGGTGAATTAGTAGGCCTTGCATTCGACGGCAACTGGGAAGCAATGAGCGGCGATATTTATTTCGACAGCAAATATAAACGCACTATTTCCTGTGATATACGTTATGTTCTATTCCTGATTGATAAATTCGGCGATGCACAGAACCTGATTAAGGAAATGAATATTATTAACTGATGTTTACGTATTTCTTTTCTTTATGAATAATGATATTTTTAATTTGGGCGTTTCCCTTTCTTAAAAAAGAAAGGTACGGGCTTTTCGCTTCAATCTTTTTGTTCGTACCTCACAAAAAGGATTTCCGCTGCAATCCCTAACGCAGCATTAACAATGAATGAGCTTTTGGTAGAATATTCATAATTCACATAAATTTGAATCGAAAAAATAAAGAAAAGTCCTTTGGTAAAGCTGTTAAAAAAAGATTTATTATTTTATCTGTACTAATATTTTTTTGATATTATTCTTTATTTCATCGCTGATAACTTGTGTGCCTTGCGCGGGAGCACCTATTGAAGTTTTTAAAATCTCAATTTCATCACTGCTGCTGAATTTTTTATCTTTATTAGAATCAAAACGAACTTTCATCAATATGTTGTTTGTTTCGGTATCAATATACCAATCTGTTAACTGGGTATTATCGGGGGTAATTTGTTTCAGGTTTCTTCCGGACAAATCAGCAATATAAACTTTCTCGGCATCCTCATTATTAATGTATCCATCACCGTTTGTATCATCTTCGCCTATACCTAACAATATGAACCAATACTTTTTACCGGAATATTCTTTTTCATAATGGGGAAAATAAAATTTTGAAATAACTGCAGGTTTTTGAAGCAGCAAATGAGTTTCATCTGTTTTCTTATTGTAAAAAACAATATTGTTGCAGCTGCCGAACTCCAAAGAATAGAAATTGTATTTGTAAAGCCTGCAATTGCCGTTATAACTTTCAGATGCATATTCTTCGGCTGATTTAATCTTCAAAACCCTGTCTTCATGCTCCTCTATTGTTTTCATTCCCAAAGGGATCAATAAATAATTAGTGCTGTCTAAGTCCATATAATCGCCGTACTCCAGCACCTGCACCTTTTTTGAATCATTTATTTTTGTTGAATCATTTACCACAAGGCGCAAACCTGCCTGGCCCTTGCCCCTGTTGTTATCAAACACCACAATAACAATAAGTATTAATACTGCCCCAACGATGCCTCCTATAACAATTCCAAGAATTAATTTTTTCATTTTATAAATCTATTAAAGCAAAAATTAAATAAGCAGCATAAAAACAAAACTATATAATATCCAAATTACCAAAATATCCAACACAATCTATTTTTTTTCTAAATAGCAGCACACAGGAAAGTGATCGGACAATTCCTCACGGACGGTGCGGAAATCATAAGCTTTATATTGGCTGCTGTGTAAAATATAATCAATCCTAAAAGAAGGAAATTTGCCTGTATAACTTCTTCCAAAACCATTTCCGCTTTCAATAAAAGAATCACTTAAATTTTTAGATATAGTATGATAGGTGTATGATGCCGGCGGATCATTAAAGTCTCCGCAAACAATAACAGGATAAGGTGATTTTGATATGTGTTCAGCAACAAGTTCTGTCTGTACCGAACGTTTTATAAATGCATCTTTAAGGCGTTTCAGTATGCTTTTTGATTTTCCTAACTCTTCAGTTTCTTTATTATGCATAATATCATCCACAAATTTATAATCATCATTACCAAAATGTATTGATTGAAAATGCACATTATAAACACGAACAGTATCTTTATTAATCTTTATGTCGGAGTATATACAAACGTTATTGCTTTTGGAATCAAAAATCATTTTTCCATTTGCAATAATTGGGTAAGCACTGAAAATTGCCACGCCGTATTTATTTTTTTTACGGAAAGTGCTTGTATATTCTATGTGTGTATTTTTCGCTTTTTGAAATTGCAGCAAAGTATCAAGATTATTAAATTGACTACTGCTGTCGCTCGTCGAAAACTCCTGCAGACACATAATATCAGGACTTTCAAAATTGATCAATTCAAGCATTTTATTTCGTGTACCTTTAGTATGGCTCCAGTCATATAAATCAAACAGCCTGACATTATAAGACATTATTTTTATGACTTTTTTTGAT
>CAISYK010001156.1 GCA_903889605.1 uncultured Bacteroidota bacterium | reverse complement strand
CGAAATTATAAAATTACCAGTGGCAAAAACCAAATAAAAAATAATTTTCTTCCGCTGTGAAAGGTTTTTGCCACGACCGATTTTCATTGCGAACTCAAGTGATGAAACTTACTACAAACGGCCATGTAACTTAGGTGATGTTATAGGCAGGCGTTTCTTTAATTTTTGTTTTTATTTTACAATTACGTGCCAGTCCTCTGAGGTCAGTTCAATTGTCTCCATAGCTTGGTAACACAGCTTTTGAATACTTTGTGCTGATAAATTCATTTCAATATAATGTCCATTTTGAAGTTGTCTAATGGCACGAAATTTATTCTTGTCTTTGCCCAAATATCTCGGAAAATTGTGAGCTAAAATTTCAAATTTATCTGGTTCAAGGTCGGCAACTGTGTTTAATGTTTGCTCCATAACATCACGCCAACTATCAACTGGAATATTCTGTCCGAGAATACTTAATGAAATTGGGGTCGTCCCCGTTACTTCCTGTAAGGCAGTCGGCGAAGTGTTTTCCTGTCCAAAGTAAGTCCAAAGTTCAAGTGCTTGTTGAGCCAATTTTTCCGCCCGCTGTTCTATTTCATTTCGTGTCCAATGTGGTATGTCAGCGAAATATTTATTTAGCCCTAAATGACTTTTATTAAAAGTGATTTTCTTTGTTGGAAAGCCGTCATTTGATAACTCTGTATTATAAGCTGTCAAGGTCAAATTGCCGATTGTATGTAAAAATAAATCGTGTGTTTCTTCCCATTCTTTCCCTAGTTCATTTTGCCACCACTCAGAAAGTGTTTGTGGCATAATATGCTCTATTGTTAAGTTGTCAAACGGTACACGTTCTTTGTGAGCAAAATTTTCTTCAAGAGTTTCAAGAATAAGTTTTGTTTTTATTTGTCTATCGCCTCCACCGTAAAATTTTGTTTCTCTGAAACGTAAATAAAATTCATTGTCTTTTGGATAACCTCGACCTTGTAAAACATTTTTAAATCCTTGTACAATATTGTCTGGATGCTTGGATAAAATTTGCGGATAAACAACAGGAAATATTTTGTTCAGTTGATTAGAGGGAACATTGCATACGAATCTACGAATGAGATAATTTTCAAGGGTCTCTAAAATAGTAACAAATTCATCTCTGGAAATTTTTTTGTCTGCATAGTTACTATAAAAATTTAAAAGCAATGGATATGCTGTCGTAACTTCAATTCTGTTGAGTCTACGAAAATATTTTTGTAATTTAATTTCGGGTTCAAGTTCAGGATAAATTAGTCTTTGATAGTAAACAGAAAAGTTTTTTAATTCGCTTAAGTATTCTGTTGCATTGGTTGTTGAAACACTTTCTTTTAGGGCATAATAAACATCTCCTTGTTTAATGATGTTACCATTTCTCATTAAAAAGTGGCGAATAAATTCCGTTAAGTTTTCTCCCAATGCTGTTTGCATTGGAAGCCAATAATTATTGTAAACTTTCTCTTGTTTGTCAAAATGGATTCGCATAAAAAAATAATTGCGAATTAGGTCGGCTTGCGTCAATGGTCTGCCTTTGGCATTTAAACTTTCAAAAACTAAATAGGGATTGTCATCAGTGTCAAGTACGATGCTTACAACAGAAAAATAGCTTGTTATTATTTTTTTTAATTTTTCTGGCTCAAGTTCAACCTGTTTAAGTTTTTTTTCAAAGAAAACATAGGCTCTTGTTATCTGATTTTCAATTTCGTTTGGGATACCGTTTATTAAATTTTCAAAAGTCGGTCTGTCAACCTGCGTAGGCATTAGCTTGAAATAGTCATTGCCATCTTTGTATTGATTTACAAGCAAAGTGTTATTCACTTCGTCTGCAAATCTCAGATTTTGATTTTCTCTTGCTTTATTACGTAATAGTGCCAATAAAATAAAAATGGTCGTAAGTCGTTGCTGTCCGTCAATTAGCAAATATTTTGCAACACCTTCTGGAACGGAAACGGTCGGCATATTAACTATTGAACCAATAAAATGTGTCCTTGGATTTTCCATTTCACATAGTTCAACAAGGTCTTTCCAAAGCACTTCCCATTCTTTATTTGTCCAACTATAAGTCCGCTGAAATAATGGGATTACATATTGTTTTGTTCCTTCAATTATGTCTTGCAGTTTGGTTTCTTTTGCTTGCATTTTCTGTCTGTTGGTTAGTACTGTTTTTGTTTTTTTTACGCTTGCCTATAACGGCAAAATAAGCGGCTGTTGCCGCTTTCGTAAAAATAATTATAAAATTACAAGTGGCAAAAACTAATAGATAAAAATTTCTACCGCTGTGAAAGGTTTTTGCCACAACCTATTTCAATTGCGAGCTCAAGTGATGAAGCTGGCTATGAGCGGCAATTGAGCTTATTTGATGTTGTGTGCCGTTGTTTCTTTTTGTCTTTTCGTTACGTTACGGTCGAAATACCCTGTGGTCGTGGCTTGTAGCGGTCGTAAAATTTTGTTCTAAAAACTTAACAGTCGCAACGCTGGTCGGCATTTTTTCTTTTTTTCGCTGAAAACTTGTTGGCTCTTTTGCAATTTTTGGATTGTGTGTTTGCTTGTGTGAATTGCAAATGTGCCAGCAAGTGTGCGTTAGCTCTATTGTATGATAACTTGCTTGTTGTATGTTTTTCCTTGTGTTTGCACTTTAATAAAATATGTTCCTTTTGGTTTACTGGATAAATCTATTTCTGAATTTTTGATTTCAGATTGATAAATAATTTCTCCGATTGCATTATATATTTTTATTTGTGTCAGTCGTAAATCCCCTGTATTAATAAGAAATTTACCGCTGTTTGGATTTGGTGTAATTTGTATCTGATTTTCAAATATACCATTTGTTATTCCGGTTGTTGAGAAATTAATTCCATTAGAAGTTGCAAAACAACTATTAGCGTTGGTAACTATGGCTGTGTAGATTCCATTTTGAGTAATAGTATAAGTTTGTGCCGTTGCTCCATTAATAATATTACCATTCAAATACCATTGATTCCCTGTTGCTGAACTTGAGGTAAGGATTGTTCCATTTTCGGTAATAGTTGGTGTTGTTGGTAAAGCATTAACTGTAACAGTCGTTGCAGATGAAGTTGCAGAACAACCATTACCATCTGTTATCGTTACAGAATAATTTCCAGATGTTGAAACCGGAATGTTTTGAGTAGTTGCGCCAGTACTCCAACTATAACTATTGGCTATGCTTGCTGTAAGAATTACTGAATCGCCTTGACAAAATGTTGTACTACTATTATTAGTAATAGTTGGCGAAGAAGGCAAAGAATTTACTGTAACTATTTTTGTTTGAGAAATACCATTTCCGCAATTGTTGCTAGGGGTTACTGTAATAATATAAGTGCCAGCAGTTGTCAAGTTAACAGAACCTACATTTCCAGTGCCAATAATTGCGCCACCATTAGATACCGACCATGTATAAGTAACTCCAGAAACATTTGTTACACTGTAGGTTGCTGCTCCGATACATATATACGAATTGCCAGAAATAATAGAAGGTTGAGTTGCAACTATATCTACTGTAACGATTAATGTTTGAGGTGTTCCATTTCCGCTACTATTACTTGGAGTGACAGTAACAGTATGGGTTCCAGCAGTTGTCCAGTTCGCAGAGGCTGCATTTCCTGTTCCTGAAATTGTTCCACCACTAGATACAGTCCATGTGTAATGAACTCCAGATATATTTGTTACACTATAGTTTTGGTTTCCAATACATGTAGCTGAGCTACCTGCAATAGCTGATGGTTGCAAAGGAGGTATTGTGCGAGACCACACACCATTATCAAAGAGTTGCTGAGTATCGCTAGTTCCTGCAAATATATTTGTATCCTTTATTACCAAGGCATTGACATTAGGAGTTGGGAATCCGGTAGTGTATGAAGTCCAACTATTACCGTTATTAGTAGATAAAAACATTCCATTATATGTAGAATTAGTTCCTGCAAAAATACTTGAACCGTTCACTGCCAAAGAAAGAATACAAGTAGCTGCTGGCATACCGGTATTAACCGCTGTCCAATTGTTCCCATTATTGGTTGATAAAAATACTGCGTTACTAGCAGTACCTGCAAAAATGTTTGTTCCGCTTATAGCCAATGAATTGACAGTAAGATTTCCTAATCCTGTATTAACTGCTGTCCAATTACCTCCGTTATTGGTTGATAAAAACACTCCGCTACCAGTACCTGCAAAAATATTGGTGCCATTAATTGCGAAAGAATATACATTAAGATTTCCTAAACCTGTATTAACTGCTGTCCAATTAGCTCCGTTATTGGTTGATAAAAATATTCCGCCCCCAACAGTACCTGCAAAAATGTTTGAATTACCTATAACTAACGACCTAATATAAGTATTTGCTGGAATCCCATTATTAATAGCAGACCAACTGCTTCCGTTGTTGCAAGATAAAAACATTCCACCGCTACCATTCCACGTCCCTGCAAATATATTTGTATCTTTTATTGCTATTGCCTTGATACAATTATTTGATAACCCGGTATTAATATACGACCAAGTGTTTCCATTATTGCCTGATATAGCAATTCCGTTACCCTGTGTACCTGCAAATATATTTGACCCACTTGTTGCTAATGACAATACATAAGTTCCTGGTTAGAAGGCTTTCTTTTTTTTCTTTAAAATATCCGCTAACGGCTAAATATGCGCCTTTTAGCGCATATTTTTTGTTGGTGGCAGGTTTTTCTTTAAGTCGAATTACGAATTAAAGAAAAATACAATAGTCTAAAAGTCCTTTCACAATGGTCGTTACAAAAAGTTCGTAAAAACACAACGGTCTGAAAGTCCTTTAAATAATGGTCGTTACACATAGTTCGTAAGAAAATAAAGTGTCTTAATGTTTTTTAAATAAAGGTCGTTACATGCAGTTCGTAAAACAAACACAGTTCTTATTTTTTTTATTTTGTTCTAAAGTTAAAACACAACTGTCTGAAAGTCCTTTAAACATGGGTCGTAACACACAGTTTTTACACTCACAAATTAATCATGTCTTTAGTTACTACTTTGGATTTGTTTTTTATGGTCGGTTTTCTTTTGTCTTTAACTACAATTTTAAATCCTAAACAGTCCGCTTCTGTTACATTATAATGGTCGTTTGAGACGTTTGCAATGTCGAAATAAAAACGAAATTCCTCATTTCTGTTGAAATTCTTTATTATGTAGCTACTTTCGCTTGGTTTCTTATTTTTTGCCTTTATTGCATTTTTTCCGGTTTTACAAAAAGTATCTTGTTTAATAATTTTTGCATCAGCATCAAACTCGAAAATTATTTTAAATGAAGCAATATCCTTTCCCGTAGTGTTTTTAAGGTGGAACTCTTTCGTATAAATATTATTATGCTGTTCACCTGTATCGGTCAGGATAGGTATTTTAGTTATTGTGTCATCGTCAACATAACAACAATCCATTTTTTTTATCCGATTGCCCCATCGGTTATATAAAATTGTAAGAAAAGCTCCGCCAATACCACCAAGCAAGTAAGGATAATTTGTCGAAATAAATTTTAGTAAATGGTCTATCATAGCCTATTCATAATTAATAACGTAAAGACCATTTTGCACACGATAAGTGCCGAATCTTGCTTTAATATTATTCTGTCTACAAACCAATTCTGCATGGTTTTTATAAGCAGAAGGAACTAACAAATAAAATGTACCACCTAATTGAGAATAATTTCTCCACTGTTGAACTTCTGTGGTGTTTATGCTATCAGCCGTCTCAACTTCGATTACAAATTTTACTGTAGTGTCGTTAATAGGCGTAATAATGATGTCTGGATAATACCCTTTAATACTAGCGTTTTGTTGTTGATTTGGGTTGATATAAACTTTAAAGTTTGTTTTGTCCAAATTGTTGAAAGCACTTTGTATCACACTGTCGTGTTCATGCTGGGCAAGAAATTGTCTTGTTGCCATTTTTTTATTTTTAAGTTGTTACTATCATCTGTCCAAAAGTACCAAAATAGTCCTTGTAATGTTGTCTGTTGACATATTTCGATATAGCAAAAATTTTCGGAATTTCTAAATGATTATATTAATTGTTTTCAGTGGCTACTCAATATTTGTATTTATATTTTAAAGCAGTTTGAGCACCTTTATTTCCCATTGTGGCTGATTGTTTCCAATCCAAAATTGCTTCTTCTATGTTACCAAGCTCTTTATTAATGTACCCACGGTGATAGAATTTATTATCGTCCTGAGCATCTAATTGAATACTTTCATTTAAATCGGCTAACGCTCCTGTATAATCTTTGAGGAAATATTTTATATAACCTCTTGTATCATACGCAGCGTGATTGTTATTATTTAGCTCAATTGATAAGTTAGCAAAAATTAATGCTTCAATATAATTCTTTTCTTTTGCTTTACTATAAGCTATATTGTAATTCTCTGTCGATTTGCTTTCGTTTGTAAATTGCGGATAATTTTCGCTGTATATGTGATCGGGGCAGTAATCAGAATCAAGTTTTGTCAATTCAATATTTGTATTAGTTAGTAATGCTGAATTAGCATCTTTATTACCCATCTCATCAGATTGTACCCAGTCTAAAATTGCTGCTTCTAAGTTCCCCATTTTTTTATTAATATAACCACGAATATAAAATTTGTAGGCATCTTGGGCATCTAATTGAATACTTTTATTTATGTCCTCTAACGCTCCGTTATAATCCTGGAGATAATATTTTATGTGGCCTCTAGTAACATACGCGAAATGATTACTTTTATTTAGATCAATGGCCTTGTTAGCAAATATTAATGCTATTGAATATTCCTTTTCTTTTGCTTTGCTATAAGCTATGTTGTTATTCTCTGTCGACGATACTTCGTTTGTAAATGACCGATAATTTGGGCTGTATAATGGGCTGGTTTGAGAATCTGATTCTAGCTTTACCAATTTTAGTGAATATTCGGATTCGGTTATTATTCCTTCCTTTTTCAGGATACCTAAATTTAACAAAGACTTATCATAATTTATCTTTTCTTTATTCGCAAGCTCAATCTTTTCTATTTTATTATCAATAAATTTAATTTTTTGTTCCGCCTCTACCGCATTTAAGACATTGGTTTCAGCTAATTCATTTATTTTAAATTTTAGAATTTCTAATTTTTCAAAAGTGTTAGTTTCTGTAATGCATTCTTGGACCTTCGTATTTCCATTTTTATTCGGGATGTTTTTAGTTAATGTTTTTTTTTCTGATTGCTTGATT
>CAISYK010001155.1 GCA_903889605.1 uncultured Bacteroidota bacterium | reverse complement strand
TCCTTTTTTGATTTCGCCTGTGTAGCCCGTACCTCCGATTAAAATAATCTTTTTGGTCATATTCAGAACAGCAAAATTGTGCTGGCGGGTACCGTCAATTTCAGGTGAAGCCATAAAACCAGGAGCACAAATAACTGTCCATTCAGGAGTAAAATTTAAAATTTCTTCATGAGTAGGACGCAGAAATAAATTGTTTGCAAATAAGTTAGACCAAGGAGTTTCAGTTACAACTCTTATGTTTAAACGATATTTTGGATCAGCGCAGGCATAAGAATCACGGACATAAACTTCTTTGCCTGATAAATAAGCGCACATACGGCCGTAAAGAATATCAAATTTACCTGCATCGAATTTAAAATTTACATCACCCCACCAAACTGAATCTTTTGTTTTGTCATCATATACAATAAATTTATCCTTTGGCGAACGTCCCATAAATTCACCAGTATCAACTGCAATGGCACCTGTATCTGTCAAAACGCCTTCGCCTCTTACTAAAGTCTCTTCAACTAATTCTGCTGCATTTAAATTCCAATATGCCGCTGTTACATATCCTAAGCCTAAATCTGCAATACTTGCATTTTTAGCTTTAATTCCAAATTCATTCATGTTTTCTGTTTTTGGTTGGTTAATTAATAAATTCGAGTACAAAATTAATACATTTTATTATGGGAAATTCAAAATTTATATTAAGTATTTTTCTTTAGTTTATTTTAAAATACCACCAAAAGCACTACAATGCTGATAACCAGCATATAGAAAGAGGTATTTAAAGTGGATATTAAAGACAAACCTGCCATAAAACATATATTTTTTGAACTAAAATTAGAAAATTATATCTACATTAAATATTGAGTTTAAAATTTTAATGCATAGTGCAATATGACGCTGTCCTTTTAATAAACTTCATCCAATACCTATCTTTGAAAAAGGAATGGTGATTGGTCTATATAATATTTCACTTTTGTATTATTTATCCAACCAAATATGGATAATAATTAATGTTTTACAATGAATTTTAATATCGTACTATCTGCAGAAATGAAATATGCTCCATCCGGTAAAGACTGTGTGGAAATACTTTTTGCAGATTTAATTTTCGGTATAACTAACTGACCGGATATATTATAAACTTCAAAATTCTGAAGTGTTTCCGAGAAAACAAGCTTTGAATCGGCTGGATTTGGTGATAAAAGTATAGTCTTATCAATTTGCTTTTCATTTATTTCTGTAACACCAATTTTCGAAATTTTAATTAAATAAACAGAAGGAGCTTTTGCAGAACCAATAACTATTGTTAGCGAGGCTGAGCCTGTTACAGTATCTGATGTTAAAGCAAATTTATTATCTGGATCCTGTGTCTTATATTGTTCAATTTTAAGCATGTCGCCTGAAGTAAAAGGCAGATTTGATAATACAACTGAATCTTTTGTGTATGAAGAATGTAAATTTGAAATTAATATGTCTACTTGATCTGACGAATTTTTCCCTGCAATTATCATAATATTAGTAGTGTCAGCCGGAATGTTATTTACAACAGCATTTCCGGTAGTAGTTAATTTTGTTGGTGTTTCTGAAACTAAAGTATTATGAGCTTTCATTCCAAAGCCTTTCCATGCCAGATCTGGTGATCCGGCAGCGTCAGGATTAGCAAGAGGCCCCAACCCATTACCAGAAAACCAAAAAACATTATCTACCGGCGCATCCTGACATGTCATTAATAAGCTTGCAACATAAGCCGCACCTTTAGCTGAGGTATCATATTCAGAATTTGGGGTTAATTCAGCATTAATTTCTGAAATATGGCTTTCGGTGTTAAAAAAACCATTTGCATCTAAAGCGCTTCGAACGCCTAAAGCATAACTTCTTATTCCATAAGGGTTATACTGTTTATACATGTGCCAGGAATAGAAATCTAAAGGCACGTCATTAACATTACAGTAGTGAATTAATTTATTAACATAAGTAGTATCATGCGAAACCATTGAGTTGCGGGTAAGGCCGCATGTTCCGACTTTTAAAGTTGAATCAACAGCCTTAATACTGTCAGCTGTTTCGCGGTACAGTTGGTAAAACTGTTCAGGTGTTCCATTCCAGAAAACGCCGTCAGGTTCATTCCAAATTTCCCAATATGGAATGTTATAATTATATCCGGTATTATTCCAATTAGCTGTATAGTGCAATACAGTTTTAGCGCAGATAGAAGCAAAAGTGTGAAATGTTGAACCGCCTATGTCACATGGCGGATTCAATGGAATACAAGGGGTACAAATCCCTCCTCCAACCGTATCAGCAAAATTAGGCCAGCTTACTCCCAAACGAAAATACGGCTGATAACCATTTGTAATCAGGTTGCTGATTAAATTATCAGTTCCATGTACAGCAAAATCATAGTTCCCTGGTAATTGCGGATTAAAATTGGAGTTAAATGTTGGAGCAGAACTGTAATTTGTACTTAAATTAACAAAACCAGTTGTATAACGCCAATAATCACTTTCGGTGAATCCGTGAGTTCTTATTTCTTTGATTCCCATATCATGATAACCCGAGTCAGTAGAATTCAATAATTTGGAATTTGCATTCCCTAATGATTTAAAAGTTCCGTTGTTTGTATTGAAATTTACATTAAAAGTTCTTGTTTGTGAGAAAATTTGAACGGAAATAAAAAGGAACAGGACACAAAATATAGTTTTCATATTTTTGATTTTTTTACAAAAATATGAAATTACAGTTTATCATATACAATTAAAAACTGTAAATTCCGAAACCAGTTTCATCTAAATCTTGGATACTATATTGTGGTTTCTTCTTACATTATTTCGTCTTCATCTTCTTCCATTGACACAAATTCCATTTCAATATCTAAATGATCCTTGCAGATTTCTCTGATATCCAAATCAATAACATCATCTTTTAAATAAAAGTAGATTGATTGGTCGATTGACGCTTCTTCCCCTTCTAAATCATCTTCTCCAACACCTATAGCATCTGATAACGATTCAACACTGATAGTGTATTTAAATGTATCGCCATGATGAGAGGCTTTAAAAGTAAGTTTCGGGTAGACTTTGCCTTTATAACTGATAGTTTCCACGTCTGATTTATTTTGTGATTATTAAATTATTCGACAAAGGTAATTAAAGTAAATGTGATCCAATTTCACTTTTTACTGTAAAGCCTTGAGAAGGGAGACTTTCGGGTCAGCGTTTGCCGAAATTGTATTGATAGCACTTCTTAAATTATTTTATGTTTAATTCACAATTAATTTTTTGACTGTTTCTTTTTTTGAATTCGTTAAACTAATAGTGAAAATTCCTTTACCGAATTCCTTTACATTTAGGTTTTTAGAATACGTTCCAATAAAATCAGTCATTACTTCTTTAAAAATCAATTGGCCTAAAGCATTTTGCAATGCCAATGTATAGGTTGATTTTTCATGTGCCCTAAATGAAACATTAAAGCTGCCGTCATTAGGATTTGGATAAATATTCAATATGTAAGGATTTTCTTCTTCAGATAAACCAACAGAAGTAAAATATAAAGGAGCTGATTCTGCTGAAACACAACCATTATTTGTAACAATAACGGTGTAGTTTCCATTTATATCTAAAGTATAATTTTGCCCGGTTGCTCCAGGAATTGGAACACCATTTAAATACCATTGATTACCATCGGCGGAACTGGATGTTAGTGTTGCTCCGGCCTGCGAAATGTTTGGTGTTGGAGGTGTTGAGTTAACAATAATTGTCAAAGCATTTGATGTAACTACGCTTCCTGCAGCTTCAGGTAAATTTGATTCCATATCACAGGTTATAACCTGACCATTTGTTAAAGCTGAAGTCGTATATGTTGGACTATTTGTTCCCTGATATGTCCCACCAACTTTCCATTGAAATACCGGTGCAGTACCGCCGTTGGTTGCGCTTGCCATAAAAGTTACCGATTGACCTGCACATGTTGGGTTACTCCCGATGGTTTGTGTTATGCTAACCGATGCTATTTTGGTAGTTGATTTCATTTTAGCCAAAAAGAAATTACCTGATGTCTCAAGCAATGTGATGCTTCCAAAAATTGCAGTATCATAGAATTGTCCGCTAACATAAATATTGTTGTTGTAATCATGATCAATATTGAGGCCATTTGTTTCGACAGTAGAGGGAACAGTTCCAGTTAAACCCAAATTCCGCATTAGAAAATAAAGAATTATTTTTGGGTCAAAATCCTAATGCGTAGCATTAGAAAAAAATCGTCTATGGAATTTGACATATC
>CAISYK010001154.1 GCA_903889605.1 uncultured Bacteroidota bacterium | reverse complement strand
CTTGAAAATTATTTAATTTTCAAATTTTCAAATTAAATAATTTTCAAATTAAATAATATGATCCCTAAAGTAAGTATTATCATGGGCAGCATATCAGACATGCCTGTTATGCAGGAAGCGGCAAAAATTTTAAATGAATTTAAAATTCCTTTTGAAATAAATGCTTTGAGCGCACATCGTGTACCGGAACAAGTTGCTGAGTTTGCTAAAAATGCGCATACCAGAGGTATTAGGGTGATTATTGCAGGTGCAGGAGGTGCGGCTCATTTACCGGGTGTTGTGGCTGCATTTAGTCCTGTTCCGGTAATTGGAGTGCCTTGCCGATCGTCTATTTCTATTGATGGATGGGACTCTGTATTATCAATTCTGCAGATGCCTCCGGGGATTCCTGTTGCTACTGTAGCACTGGATGGCGGACAAAATGCAGGAATACTAGCCGTTCAGATATTGGCTGCTGGAAATGATGAACTGCTCAAAAGAATAATTGACTTTAAAGAACAACTGAAAAATAAAATTTTAAAAGTGAACCAGGAACTTAAAGATATTAGATTTGAATATAAAACAAATTAGGAAATTGGCCGCTCTCCTTAATCCTCCCCCCAAAAGGGAGAGGGCTATTTGTAAAAAAGATAAAAGAAAATAAAAGGTAAAGAAAAATGAAAAAGAAAAAATATATAGTTCCAATTATGAAACTCACATTATGCCGCCTATCTTTAGGAGACGTGGTTAAGGGGAGATGCCTTGGCAGAGGCTTCTTATTCACTCTCTTCTTTATAAGTTTTATTATTTCTGCAAACGCGGGTAATGAAAACTTCCCTATCGGAGCGCGTTCTGGGGCAATGGGTAATGCATCCGTATCATTGAGCGATGTATGGAGTGCGCAGCAAAATCAAGCTGGATTAGGATTTGTACATGCTGTTTCTGCCGGCGTATATTATGAAAATCGTTTTTCATTAAAAGAACTGAGCCTTAAAGGCGCAGTAATTGCAGTCCCTGTAAAAGGCGGTGCTTTTGGTTTATGCATTTCTAATTTCGGTTATTCGCTTTTTAGTGAAAACAAATATTGTTTTTCTTTCGCCAAAGCTTTTAGTGAAAAATTTTCTATGGGCATCGCCATGGATTATTTAACAACAAAAATAGGCGAAGGTTACGGAAGCAAAGGGGCATTTGCTGCAGAAGTAGGCATACAGGCTAAACCCATAAAAGGATTAACTATTGGTGCTCATGTTTTTAATCCTACACATGCAAAACTTTCGGATTATGATAATGAAAGAATTCCTACGATTATTCGCTTAGGAGCTGATTATAATTTTTCTGATAAAGTAACTCTTGCACTTGAAACTGAAAAAGATATTGCATTGAAGTCTGTCTTTAAAGCTGGAATTGAATATAAGGCAGTAAAAGAATTTTATTTAAGGGCAGGAATTTGTACTAATCCAGGTTTAAGTTCATTCGGATTTGGATTGAATCTTAAAAATTTTAAAGTTGACGTTTCAGCAAACTATCATCAGGTACTTGGTTTTAGTCCCCAGTTTGGTATGACATACGTTTTCAGCAAAAAAGAAGGTGCTTTACCATTAATAAATTAAACAATTAATCAATTGGCCGCAAACTACAAACTTCATTTCTTTTTTATTTCGGGCTTCGGAATGTCAAAATTTCGTTTGGCACCCGTTATAAGAAATCCGAAATCAGCAATTTTTAATTTCACGCTTTCCTTTTTGTTCATTTTCGTTTTTTTTATGCCGAACAAATCAACAGCTCAGGATACAATTCCTGTAAAAACCGATGAAAGCGATATCCAGGAGAAACTTGAGAATATTGCTGAAAATACCGATAATGAGAATGCAGATTATTCCGACCTGCTGGATGGACTGCTCTATTTCAAAGAACACCCAATAAATCTTAATAACACCAGCAAAGAAGAATTACAGAGATTGACATTTTTGAATGATATTCAAATCAATTACCTTCTCACGCATATTGAAAAAAACGGCAAACTTTTTACCATTTATGAATTACAAGGGATCAATGGTTTTGATTTACAAACCATTTTCAAAATACTGCCGTATGTACGAGTTACCGATAATTTAAGTTCCGCGCATTTTGATATTAAGGAAATGTTCAGAAGCGGCCAAAGTGTGGTTACTTTACGTTATGGGCAAACACTTGAAAAACAAGCAGGCTTTTCGCCTATTGATAGTGCAGGTTTATTTAACAGCCCTAATTCACGTTATATTGGAAGTCCTCAGAAGTTATATGCACGTTATCGTTTCACATATGGAACTAATGTAAGCTGGGGAATAACAGCTGAAAAAGACCAGGGAGAATTGTTTTTCAAAAACAAGCAGAATTTTAAATACGATTGGTATGAAAAATCATTGAAAGGAAATCAGGGGAATGGTTTTGATTTTTATTCTGCACACTTCTTTTTAAAAAACATACGATTTATTAAAGCCCTTGCTGTTGGAGACTATCAGGTAAGTTTCGGCCAAGGTTTAACCGCCTGGAGCGGATTAGCATTTAGTAAAAGCGCTGATATTGCTAGCGGTAAAAAATCAGCAGCAGGGATCACTCCTTACACATCTGCAGATGAAAACAGGTTTATGCGCGGAACTGGTGTAACAGTTGGATATAAAGGTTTTGAGGCAAGCGCATTTTTATCGCGTAAAAAAGTTGATGCAAATGTTTCTGACACATTAGAAAATGGTGAAATTGCAGCTATATCATCGCTGCAGGAAACTGGTTTCCATACCACACCTTCCGAGATAGCCGATAAAGATGCAATTATCCAAACTATTTACGGAGGGAACGCAACATACAAATCACGAAAATTAAATTTAGGAGTTACCGCGGTTAACTATCAATTAGATAGAAGTTTTAATCGTGCATTATCTTTTAATAATCAATTTGAATTTTCATCTGCACAAAACTTTAATGTCGGCGTTGACTATAATTATATTTTCCGGAATTTCAATTTTTTTGGCGAAGAAGCAAGAAGTCAGAATGGGGGCATGGCCTTTTTAAACGGCTTTTTAGTAAGTCTTGACCCGAGGTTATCATTAACTCTATTAAACCGAAATTATCAGCGAAATTATCAAAACTTATTGAGTAACGGATTTGCTGAGAATACCCTCGCTGCTAACGAAAAAGGAACTTATATAGGAATAGCCGCGAAACCAACTAACACCATTACTTTAACCGCTTACGCCGATAGATTTGAATTTCCGTGGATGAGATATCAGGCAAATGCTCCATCCAATGGAAATGATTACCTGGCACAGCTGAATTACACACCATCAAAGAAGATGGATATGTATTTCCGTTTTCGGGAACGCGATAAACAAAAAAACACTTCTATCGCAGATGCATCTATTTATTACTTGATTCCTGTAAATTCAACCAGCTACCGCTTTAATATTTCATACAGCATTTTGCCTTCAGTGAAATTAAAAAACAGGGTGGAAATGTTTGATTACAAATTAGACAATAACAAAACACAAAAAGGATATTTGGTCTACCAGGATTTAACATATAATAAAATGGGCAAGCCTCTTTCTTTTTCATTACGTTATGCCCTTTTTCAAACCGACAGCTATGATACACGTATTTATGCATACGAAAGCGATATGCCCGGCGCTTACTCTATAGTTTCCAATTATGACAGAGGTTCACGATTCTATATTTTGCTGGACTATAATCTTACAAGAAAAATTGAAATTTGGCTTCGTTATTCTCAAACCTTCTATGATAATAAAAACGTAATAAGCGCAGGAGCTCTAACTGAAATTCAAGGCAATACTAAATCAGAAATTAAAGCGCAGATAAGATTTAAATTTTAGCAGCATCGCTTAATAAGTAAATAAAAGCTTTCCTGCTCAATAGATTGCCTGCGAGCTTAGCTTGACTAAATGCAGGTTTCGTAAATTCGAAAAGATCTGTATTCAGCAAGGTGATTATTTTTTTGCTGGTTTTGTTTTAAATTTATTTATTGCATTTACTGTAAATTCCGAAAGCACTAATTTTCCGCTCATTTCAGCACGTTCAACTAAAAGTGTGTCCCAGTTTTCGGTTCCTTTCCAAAAAACTTTTTTCAGCATTTCCATTGCTTCCGGATTTGATTTGGATAGTTTATCCGCCAAAACAGCTATTGCAGCATCAAGTTCTTCAACTGTTTTAAAAATATCGGCATATAAGCCTTTTCCTTTTGCCCATTCAGCGCAATGCCATTCGAAAGCATTAATTGATAATGCTGAAAATGCGGCAACCCCGATTTTGCGTTCAACAGCCGGACCAACAACGAAGGGCCCAATGCCAATAGAAAGTTCACTGAGTTTTACAACAGAAAAATCCATAGCTAATGTATAATCTGCAGCACATGCAATTCCGACACCTCCGCCAACTGCCTTACCCTGCACGCGGGCTATAACAAATTTCGGCGCTTTTCTGATGGCGTTAATAACCATGGCAAAACCAGAAAAGAATTTTTTTCCAGTTTCAAAATCTTTTATAGATATCAATTCATCAAATGATGCCCCTGCACAAAAAGTACTGTCGCCTCCGCTTTTTAAAATAATTACTTTTACATTGCTGTCGTTTCCTGCTTTAGTTATTTCTTCAGCTAAACTGCTCAATAATGTGCTTGGTAATGAATTGCTTTGCGGGTGAAAAAATGTGATTGTAGTAATACCATAAACCGAATTTGATTTAACGTAGGAGTTGTCCATATTTGAAATGAGATTGCGTGGTTTAAAGATTTAAAGTTTTAGAGAATTAAAAGATTAGAAGATTTTGAAATTCAAATAGCGTCTAAAATTCTCAAAATCGTCATTTAATTAAATTCCCAATATTATTAATGCGAATATAAATAAAAAAGCACCCTGATTGCTCAGAGTGCTTAAATAAACTAAAAAAATGCTTAACCCTTATTTTAATTATTAAATTAGTTCGCGCAATAAGCCGGCAATTTACCTTCTTTGATTAACTGCTGGCTTTTCTGTTTGTGTTCTTCAAAATTACCAAAACATAAAGCGTCCAGCATCTCCACTTTTGTCATCAGAGGACTATCCAATTCTGCTTTGATTTCTTTCTCACAACGATCAACATATTTCATAAATCTTTCCGGAGCCCAGATATATTGGGTTTTATGCCAATCGGGCTGAGTACGGTCAACATTAAACTCTATCGGCATTTCAGTACCAAGCTTAATATTGGTTTTAATGTCCAGCCCTTCGAAACGCTTCGGAATCAAGCGGTTATCAAAAATCAAAGGCCGGCTGATTTTAATAACATGTTTTTTCTTTTTAACATCAATCATAGCCAATCCTTCAATAGTTAAACCCTTTTTTTTAAGGTAACCATACTTCGTCTCAAAACTTTTTAAAATTTCAAACATGATTTTTATGATTTGGTTGGCACAAAGATAGACAAATAAATCCTTAATAATGAAACATTTAGAAAATTAAATTTCTGAAAAACTATGACTTTTGACAAAAACAAGATGAATCAATTTTTAATAAGCATTAAAACATATTTATCAACTATGAAAAAAAATATTTT
>CAISYK010001153.1 GCA_903889605.1 uncultured Bacteroidota bacterium | reverse complement strand
TTCTGTTGGATTTTTAGATTTTACTGCAGATTCCAATCCTTTTGCATATTGCTCAGAAATATCAGCTTCTTCACGTTTAGAAATTGCTGTCTCATCTAATTTTTTTGCAAGATTAAATGCTGCAACAGTTTCTTCATTTAATTGTGCAGCGTCTTTATTTACAGCATTTGCCTGGTCAGTAAGTTCCTGTTTCTTTATATTGTCATCTGTTTTTGAGGCTTCAGCCATAATAGCTGCTCCTTCTTTAATTTTACTTTGTGCCTGTTCATTTTTCTGATTTGCAAAAGTCAAGGCTATATCTGCCTGTACTCGCAAATTCGTTGCTTCAGTATCAGCAACATTAGCATCCTGGATTGCAATATTTACAATATCGTTATTGCTTAATTGGGATTTGGTTTTAGCAGTCTGCGTAGATGCAGCTTCCTTCGAAACCACAACACTTTCTTTTGCAGTATCATTTGTAATAACGTCTGTTAAAGGCGTTACATCCATTTTTGATTTTTCTTTAATAACATTAATTGCCATAAGGTAATTAGAATCATTTACAGCCTCATCAAATAAATTTTTTATGATTAATTTATCGGTGTTTAACTCGTAGCTGATTTGCTGTTTCAATGGCCTGAATTCACTCAGAACAGGAACTGATACTACTTCGGATTGAGGTGTAAAACCTTTGGATTCAACTGTAAATAAATAACTTCCCCCGTTTGGCAACTTAATATCAAAAGCACCGGTTTCTGATTTTGAATTAAATATGCCGAGCATTGTATTATCAGTCACATTTTTTACAGTAATTTTTATATCCGGTGATTGATCCTTTCGGTTTTTAATCAGCATTCCTGAAATAATAGCAAAATCAATAGGTTTGCGTTCAGTGTTGATTTTGTAAACTGATATTTTGCCTGATTTACTTGAACGTGCAGATGAAAAACAAGCCTTTTTTTCGTCCGCACTTGTTACAAATAAAATATCATCATCTGGTGTATTGATAGGAAAATCCAAATTCACAGGTTCATTCCATGAATTAGTCGCTTCATTAAAGCTGGATTTAAAAATATCATAGCCCCCCATCGAATTATGTCCTTTGGAGCAGAAGTACAATACTTTTCCATTCGGGTGAAGAAAAGGGTAATCCTCGTCAAAGGCTGTGTTTATAACGTTACCAAGTGTTTGAGGCTTCCCCCATTCTCCATTTGGTAATTTTTTCATCATGTAGATATCTTTTCCGTGCTGCTCATTATCACCATAGCTCGAAAAATAAATCTGGTTGCTGCTGGAGGCAAGATATATAATTGATTTTTCTTTTTTCTTTTTATCAAGAGCTGTTCTGAATTCCTTTTCATCAGGCTTAACAAGCAATTTACCGCCAATGTCAGAAATATCATAAGCGCGGAAAAAGTCTTCTCGTCCCATCTCTCTTTTTTCTATCACCGGCAAATCTGAAATATTGCGCAAAAACTTTTTACCATTCTTACACATTTCTATTTGCCGGTCAACCTGCAGTCTTTCCGCTTTTGCGCCAGAAGATATTTTTTTGTAAGCTTGATATTGAGTTATTGCTTCATCAAATCGGTAATTTAAATGATACGCTTTTGCAAGGTAAAAAAATGCTTCTTTCTCAACATCCTTACTTTTTGATGCGAATTCAAGGTAGAAAATAGCTTTTTCTTTTTCATCGCTGGCATAAAGCATACATACACCTAACCGGTAATTAAAATTCGGATCCTTCCTGTAAAGGCTCACTAATTGAGAATATAAAGGGTAAGCTTTTTCAAACTCTTCTTCATCAAACAGCTTAGCAGCTTGTTTTTTAAATTCTTCTTCTGAAGCAAAATCAGTTTGAGCTCTAACCGCATGGATACTTATGCCAAAAAACAGCAGCAATAAGTAGAAAAACGTTAAATGCTTATTCATATAAATATATAGTATTGAGAAATCAGATATTAAAGTATTAGATATTGTTCTCGTCTAAAATAGCAGTTAACAGGCCCTAAATACTAATATCTATAGTCTCAAATCTTTTTCTTACTAAATGTCATTAATAATAAAAAAGGCAGTTTTTCAATTAGAAACCAGCCTAACGGACAAATTTAAGTTTTTTTATCGAGAAGATACCATACTTTTTTAAATATACGAATTCTTTTTTTTCTGCGGAATTGATAAAATATTTCATTCAAATATCCGTTATGCAGCTCATCTATTATATATTTGTAATATGAAGTTAATCAAGCCGTTTTTTTTCTTGTCGTTTTTTGCGATTTTTATTTTTTCATCATGTAAAAAAGATGTGCTGCTGACAGACAGCAGTGCAAAACTTAATTTCTCTGCTGATGAAGTATTATTTGATACCGTTTTCACCACAGTAGGTTCCACAACCAGGATTTTCAGGATTAAAAATCCTCACACCCAAACTATAAATATTTCAAGAGCTTTTTTAGCCGGCGGAAATAATTCTCAATTTAGGATAAATATAGACGGCGTTTCCGGAATATCGTTTAACGATATTGAAATTTTAGGAGGTGATAGTTTGTTTGTATTTGTACAGGTTACAGTAAATCCCACCGGCACAAACTCTCCTTTGCTGATTAAAGATTCGGTTGTGTTTGAAACCAACGGAAACACTCAGCATGTCCGGCTTACGGCTATAGGACAGGATGTATATCTGCATAAACCCGATCATTTTTCTACAACCGGATTTCCTCCTTATTCTATAATTACCTGTAATGATATATGGACTAATGACAAGCCTCACTTAATATTTGGTTATGCCGTAGTTGACGAGAATTGCTCTTTAACAATGATGCCTGGAACCCGTGTTTATTTAAATAACAATGCCGTTTTATGGGTTTATGATGGAGGGACACTGATTGTAAATGGATCACAGCTTGAAAAAGTTACATTTCAAGGTGCGCGCTTAGAGCCTGATTACAAAGAAGTCCCGGGGCAGTGGGGGAAAATTTGGCTGTCGGCGGGCAGTAAAAATAATGTGATTGATTGGGCTGTTATTAAAAACGGCAGTATCGGGGTACAGGCTGATACCTTGGGTTTATCAGCAAATCCTACATTACAGATTTCAAATACTATAATTAAAAATATGTCGGCGGCTGCTATTTACGGGCAGGGAAGTTTTATAAGAGGCTATAACTGCGTATTTGCTAACTGCGGTCAATATACTGCAGCATTTACAATAGGCGGAAAATATAAATTTGAGCAATGCACTTTCGCCAATTATTGGAGCGGAAGCAGCCAGCGCACAACACCATTATTAGCTTTGAGTAATTATTATGTTGATAATACAGGTACAACACAAATAAGGGATTTAGACAGTGCCTATTTTGGCAATTGTATTATGTACGGCAATTTGGATGAAGAGGTTGGACTTGATTCATCAACCTTCGGCGGAAATTTCAATTATAAATTTGACCATTGTCTTGTGAAAACACTATTAAACACAAACAGTTCGGTACATTACAATTCTGTTTATCAAAATTATGATCCGGGATTTGTCGATACAGGCGTTAATAATTATAAATTAACAGCAAGTTCATTTGCAATAGATAAAGGTGATACAGGGATTTTTATTGCTTTCGATTTGAATGGTCAGCCTCGCCCTAATCCAAACACTTCTATTCCGGATTTAGGTGCTTATGAATTTTATTAAAGCAAAACCTCAATAAAAATGGAACGCAGATGACGCAGTTTATTTATGATAAATTATGATAAAATAAATTTTCACTTATTTATAAATTTTATTTTGAACCCTAATAAAAATCATTACTAACCTTAAGCAATCTGCGTCATCAGCGTTATATCTTTTTCTATTTAATTTCAAATGATTTTATATTAATATGGATTTACAAAACAACCTGCCTGTATTGAACGCAGTAGAAATACGTGTTCTGGGATCATTAATTGAAAAGAGTAAAACTACACCTGATTATTATCCAATGACCCTGAATTCGCTTACTGCGGCTTGTAATCAAAAAACATCACGCAGGCCGGTTGTTCAATATGATGAAGAAACTGTTGTAATAGCTTTAAACTCTCTGAGGAAAATGGGGTTAACATCAACAGCAACAGGCGGCACCAGCCGATCTGTAAAATACAAACATAATTTCACCCTTGTTTTTCCGCTTACATCAGCGGAAGTGGCAGTAATGTGCTTATTGTTCTTACGGGGGCCGCAAACTGCCGGTGAAATAAATACTAATTCGGCACGACTTTATGAATTCGAATCGCTTGAAGAAGTCCTTACTGTATTAGATAAACTTGCCAATGCTGGTATACCTTTAGTGAAGCAGCTGCCGAAACGCCATGGGCAAAAAGAAGTTCGTTATGCGCATTTGTTAGGTGAAATTATTGATTTTGATGATGAGGAATTGCCTGAAGAGCCTGCCCGTAAATCTGTAAATGAATTGGAAGCCAGGTTAGCTATTGTTGAACAGGATTTGTCTGTCATGAAGGCATCATTGGAAAAGCTGATGAAAGAATTGATGGGGTAATTTAAGTGTAAGTCCAGTAAAGTCAAGATTAAGCTAACTAAAAACTGCAAAAAAATACATTTATTTAAGTTTTATCGAAATATTAATTGATGTTTTATTGTCTATTTCATTGTCAATGCAGCGTTAGGGATTACAACGGAAATCCTTTTTGTGAGGAACGAACAAAAAGATTGAAGCGGAAAGCCCTCCCATTTCCATTTTTCAGGAAATGGGAACGCCCAATAATACGCAGCAAACCTGAATTTGCGATCTTTTGATACTCAATGATAAAGTATATTTGTGATGGTTAATCGGCCTTACAAATTATCAATCAAAATCATTGCACAACCAATTTTACAGGCGGATAGTTTTTGATTTTAGTTGATGCTTTAACAATATAAATTCCTTTTGAGTACGACGATAAATCGACAGCCTGTGATGCCGATGTTAAATTATACTGACCTGCTGTGTTGCCAAGGCAATCATATACCGACACATGAATAAGAGTATTTGCATAGTCTGAATCCTGAATATAAATAAATTCATTAGAAGGATTAGGAAATATATCCAGATGATTTGAAATATCCTTTTTAGAAATACTTGTAGTTGGAGAACTAGAACTGCAGGTGGTGAAATTACCTGCTGAATACCTTTCTTTTGCAGGTATAGTACCAGAGCTTATTGCATTAGGAATGCCTATGGAGGGCCAATTAGTGAGGCTTTGTAAAAATGCAGGAATAGAAGAAAGGTAATATGAATTATCTGCGAGCGTAGTAGTTCCGGCCGCATAAATAGTTCCTTTAACATTATTTCCATGCTGAAAATGTCCAACTCCGGCAAGGGTATACATTCCCAACATAAAGCCGGTGTTTGTGACCTCATTGCCGATAAAATTTTGATTATCAGAAGCCGGACCGGTATTCATAAAAATACCATAAAGTTCGCACCTGTTTCTGAAAAAAGTGTTGTATGGCCCGTTTATACCATGGGAATTGTCTATAACTATTTGTTGGCCAATATTTCCTTCAAATAAGTTGGAATAAGGATAGTTGCCGTGCAGCACCATGTCGCCTGCTGAGTTGGAAGGCAGATTTGGTTCAGTCCAGTATGCATTGATGGAATAATTATAACCAAAAACATTTCCGTTAGGTCCTGACTGCAAAAGCATTGAATGACGTAAATGTTTGAAAATATTGTTTTCTATTAAACACTCGCCGCTGGTGTTGGCACATGCAATACCATATCCCTGACCTCCG
>CAISYK010001152.1 GCA_903889605.1 uncultured Bacteroidota bacterium | reverse complement strand
TTACAAATTTCTGCATTACCCATGTCTGCCCGAAAGTGATCATATTTGCAAGGAAATAATACCAGCTTAATCCTGCTGAGTAGTTGTTTAAAAAGCCAAGAAATAAAACCGGCATTGCATACATCATCCATTTCATGCCCGGCATTTGATTGGATGTGCCCATCAGCTGGCTGTTGCTCCATGTATATAATAAGGTGGAGCCTGTCATTAATAAGGCAAACAAACTCACGTGATCGCCGTACCAAGGTACGTGAAAACCAAAATTATAAACAGAATCATAGGTTGATAAATCATGCGCCCAAAGGAAACCTTGCTGACGCAGTTCAATAGATGCAGGGAAAAAACTGAACAAAGCAATCAAAATAGGCATTTGAAGTAAAACCGGTATACAGCCGGCCATAGGATTTACTCCAGCCTCTTTATACAAGGCCATTGTGGCTTGTTGTTTTTTCATAGGCTCATCATTCTTATGCTTTTCATTCAATTCATCAATCTCTGGTTTCAATACACGCATTTTAGCAGAGGAGAGTACTGTTTTGTAAGCAATCGGCAATAATATCAGTTTAAGTATTATTGTTAAAATAAGAATAATTATACCATAATTTAAATTGAAACCATTAAGGAAATTAAAAATTGGAATTGTTAAAAGCCTGTTTACCCATCCAAAAATTTTCCATCCCAAATTTATTTGTTTTTCTAAATCAAGATCATATTTTTTTAATGTTTTAAAATGGTTGGGTCCAAAATACAGCCGCATGCCGAATGTTTCAGAATTTTGATGAGTATACGGAATAATTAATGCTGCTGAATATTGCTTAACATACCTTGCGGAACCGTGCAGTGTAGTGGTTTCAATTTCGGTAGATTTCTCAAAACCATCATCAGCAATAATTGCGGAAGTAAAAAACTGCTGTTTAAAACCAATCCATTTTACTTTTGACAGCATTGGTTTTTTTTCATCACTCGTTTCAGTTATCCTATCTACATTCTCATTTAAATATTTAAAATATATAGTTGAAGCCTGTGCTTGTGTTTGGTGATTTTGTTCCTGCATCGGAGTTTTCATCCTCCAGTTAAGTGATAAACTTCCTGCACCGGATGCAATAATATTTTGGAGCCCAACAGTGTTTACACGGAACCCCATCATATATTCATTTCCGGTTAGTGTATAAACGTACTCAATATATTTTGTTTTACTGCCTGCATATAGACGCATAGCAAGGCTTTGAGTATAAGTACCGGTTATGTTAAAGCCGCTTCCTTCCGGTTCAAAATATAATGAATCTGTTGGAAACACCTTAGAGTTCAGCTGTAAATTAATGCTTTGCATAGATGAGTCTGCATCAAATAAAACCAGCCGTTTGCCGTCAAATGTTTTATAGTTTTTTAATTCAACAGAAGCTATCCGTCCGCCTTTTGTGAAAATTTTCAACTTCATCAGTTCGTTTTCAAGGGTAATAGTTTTATCCACCCCCTTTGATGCGCCTGCGAAATCACCATAAGTTTCTTTACTGATGCTTGCTGAGGCAGAATCGCTTAATACACCTGCTAAACCATTTGCTGCATTGGTATTCGCACCTGCCGCATTTGCTTTAGCATAGTCCTTTGCTTTTTGCGTTGATTTTTCATACTGCATAATAGAATCATGCTGCCGTTGCTGCTGAGCAAGCTCTAATTGCGACGGCTTTGTAAGGAACATCCATCCAATTAAAATTCCACCAATTATTAAGAGACCGATAACCGAATTTTTATCCATTTTTATTTTATATAATACCTTGTTAGCTGCAGAATAATTATCAAATTACAAATGCCGATGATGTCATTAATAAAATATTTTTACTCTGAATCCGCATTTTTTTAATTGCAAACCTCTAAATGCGGGCGCAAAGATAATAATAATTAGTTATGAGAATTGGGATTTCAGAATTGAGAATTTTAGAAACGAGCATTGGGATTTAAGAATTGATGCATAGACAAAGCCCTGTTTTCATGGATTTATGCTGTAATGGATTAAATATTAGTCCTTTCACCATCAGGTTTCCTTGTATATCTGATTGTGCCATTAGTTAGTTGGTGTTAATTTTCTGGCAATATTTCGACCCGAATGGTATATAGGTCAACCGTATGCATAAACGGCAAACCGATACTCAGTTAATAACAAAGTATTTATTGGACGATTAATTTTCCGAATACACTTTTTTGATTATCAACAATAATACTATAGGAATATAGTCCTTTTTTCAGCTCATTATTAATATTTATAATTGTTTTTGTTTCGGTAATAACAACCCTTTTAACTTCTTTTCCAATCATATCATAAATTACTATTTGGACATTATCAAGTTTAATATCAGGATTCAAATCGATTGTAAAATTATTGGTCGCTGGATTTGGATAACAAGCCGCAAATTGGCCGCGGGAAATAATTTGATTTATTTCGGTAGTTATTCCATATTCGAATGCTCCAATGTCGTTTGAACTTCCTGTAGTCAGTCTGGAAGCTAACGGAGAGCCGAAGCTGACAAATTGGTAAACCGGAAGCAAAGAGAAGCCATTAGAGGCAGTGCCAGCACTTACACAATGATCTATTACTGATAAAGCCGATGAAGTAAGATGAAAATCACCAGCAGCAGCGTTCACAAAACCAACAGTTGTGTAATTTGCTGAAATGCGGTTCGATGCTGTATCTATTGCCGCATCAAGGGATGACCCGGAAATAAAATTAACTAAATTCCCTCCGGAAACTGTTGTGAAAATATTATTGTAAACCTTAAATTTGTTTATTCCGCTTGAAGGTACAATATTAAAAACATTGAAATTGCCTGCATATTTATTTACTACAGTATTATTTATAAAATAAAAATCTTCAATTGGGTTTGTCGCTGCATCGTATCCAATAATGCCGTGATTTATACTGCCAGCTCCCTGAACAATGGTGTTTCCAATAACAACACACAGTCCGCCTTGAGCAATATTTAACTCCCAGCTCCCTTGTCCGTTTGCTTCATCAATTACGTTATATAATATATAACTTTTTTGCGCCCGGGTTTTCAAACTATTTGCCTCTCCCCTCGGATCATGGAAATAGCAGTTTTTAACTAATAAACTGTCAGTTGCTGAACTGATATATATGTTATGTTCGTAACCAGAATATGCGCCCCCGGTAACTTCATAGCCGTTGTTATTAAATTCTGTATTTTGTATTGTAACTACAGAGCCTGTGTAGCTGCCTCCTTCCAAAATCCCGTTCTGGCAGGAATGAAACAGGCAGTTTCTTATCGTTAAATCTTTTGCCTGATACCTAATTCCTGCACCGTTGCCTCCGTCACCATCTGATACACGGGCGCCATCAAACACAATATTATCAATAGTGATATTGCCGGTAAGGCTTGGATTTTCAAAAACCCAAATACCCTTTCCATTTGAAATATCTCCGCCATTCCATTGCATAATTGTTCTGTTGATGCCTGTTCCCATTCCAATAAAAACCAAATCTGTTTTTGTCCATTTTACAGGGTCATTTAAATAAACCCCTCCATCTATTTTAATTGTATCACCGTTTTGAACCAAATTTACAACCGCACTTATTGTTGTATAAGTTTGACTTGAACCTACATGCCAGGTAACGGCATAAAAAGCAGGCGATATTAAAAAAGCTGCAATAAACAGCATTGTTTTTTTTATAATGTTTGTTTTAAGTAAAGTTCTTTTCATGTCATTTAGTTTTAATTTATTGCTGCGCTATTGATTTTTCACCATCCATGATAATAATTAAATTGCCACAATGAAAGATCAATAATTTCAAGGAAACAAAAATAGCCATAAACAATTAATATGTTTAATTAATTAGTGCCGGCAAGAAAACACAAGTTTTTCAAAAAAAAGATTTTGTTTTTGACAAAAAGTCGGACTAAAACTATTGTAAAAATGAATTAGTCAAAAAAATGAGGATGTATTTTTAAAATTTTCCAACAAGAAACACCT
>CAISYK010001151.1 GCA_903889605.1 uncultured Bacteroidota bacterium | reverse complement strand
CTAAATTGTAAAATTCGTCACGTGCCGGAATATTTTCTTTAAACTTATATTCTGTTTTTACTTTTGCAATTAATGATGCACGTCCAGCTTGTGAACGGGAGTCTTTTGTTATTTTTTCTTTAAGTTCATTTTTCATATTATCAAAAGTAGCCAAACCTCGTTTATCAACTAACTTAATAATATGCCATCCGTATTTAGTTTTAATGGGTGCGGAAAAATCACTTTTATTCTGCAATGAAAAAGAAGCCTTTTCAAATTCAGGAGGCATCTGCTTTGATGTACCAAACCAAGGCAGTTCGCCGCCTTTTTTAGCAGATTGTTTATCATCAGAAAATTGGGTAGCCAATTCATCAAATTTTGCACCGCCTTTAAGCTTGTTATAAATTTCAGTAATTTTAGAATATGCATTCAAAGAATCTTCTTTGGTCATATTAGGTGCTGTTTTTACCATAATATGCGCCACCAATACTTCACCCTGAGCTTTTCTCTTGTCAGCAACTTTAATGATATGATATCCATAACGTGTACGCACCGGCATTGAAATTTCACCAACTTTAGTATTATATGCTGCATTTTCAAACGGATATACCATTTGTAAAGCAGTGAAATAACCTAAATCGCCTCCGTTTTCTTTTGACGAAGGATCGTCGGAAACACCTTTTTCAGCTGCGACCTTATTAAAGTCTTCTCCTTTCAAGATACGTGCGCGGATTTTCATAATTTTATTATATGCTTCCAAAGTATCTTTTGGTAAAGCAGTTTCTGATGCTTTAACTAAAATATGAGATGCTCTAACATCTTCCTGCAAACGGCTGTATGTTTCTTTCAGCAATTTTTCATTTACATCTTTATCGGTTAAATAAGGCTGAGCAAGCTGTTTACGGTATCCGGAAAGTTCATCTTTAAAAGCCTTTGCTGTATCCAGGTGAAGTTCTTCTGCTTCGATTACTTTCAATTTAAAATTTACAAATAAATCAACATAATCATTTAATGATTTATTATCATTTGCAGTTTCTTTTGTATTGTTTTTGTGATAAACATTCCCAAATTCTCCAACAGTTACCTTTGAAGAACCAACTGTCATTAGGATAGAATTGCTGTTTTTTTGAGCTGTAATACTGTTAAAAGCAAATAATGCTAATGGAAGCAGTAATGATTTTGATAAAACTTGTTTGTTCATGTTAAATTATTTTTATTTTGGTAACAAATGTAGCTATTATTATTTGGTGACAAAACAAAACAGCCCCTAATAGTGCTGGGCTGTTTTGTTAATTATTGTTAAGCTGGAAAAGAAGTATAAAGTTAAAAAGTTTGAAGGTTAGAAAGTTTAAGTCAAACATAATACTTTGAACTATTTAACTTTTAAATAACTATCCTATCTGCTGTAATTTGGGGCTTCACGTGTAATAGTAACTCCATGAGGGTGGCTTTCGCGGATACCTGCATTAGTTATACGGATAAACTTGGCATTTTGCAGATCTGCAATGTTTTTTGCGCCGCAATATCCCATGCCGGCTCGAAGACCGCCTACAAACTGATATATAACCTCTGAAAGACTGCCCTTTACCGGAACGCGGCCGGAAATCCCTTCAGGTACTAATTTTTTTATATCGTCTTCAGCATCCTGAAAGTAACGGTCTTTCGATCCTTTCTGCATTGCTTCAATAGATCCCATTCCTCGGTAGGATTTAAATTTACGGCCTTCAAAAATAATGCTTTCACCAGGCGATTCTTCCACTCCTGCAAGCATAGAACCCATCATTACTGACCCTGCTCCTGCTGCAAGAGCTTTTACTATGTCGCCAGTAAATCTAATACCCCCGTCAGCAATGATTGGAATACCTTTGCCTTTAAGTGCTTTTGCCACATCCATTATAGCTGTCAATTGAGGAACGCCAACGCCTGCAATAACACGTGTAGTACAAATAGAACCAGGCCCAATACCTACTTTTACTGCATCAGCACCAGCTTTGACCAAAGCCAATGCACCTTCGGCAGTTGCAATATTACCCACAACAACCTGCAGTCCAGGATATGTTTTTTTTACTTTTTTAAGAGCTTCAAGCACTCCTTTAGAATGGCCATGGGCTGTATCAATAACTATAGCATCTACATTTGCCTTTACCAACGCATCAATACGTTCCAATATGTCGGATGTAACACCCACGGCAGCGGCCACGCGCAACCTTCCTAAACTATCTTTATTTGCATAAGGACGGACTTTTACTTTTATAATGTCACGGTAAGTGATTAAACCAACCAATTTACCTTTTTTATCAACTACCGGAAGCTTTTCAATTTTATGATGCTGAAGGATTTGCTCAGCTTTTTTCAAATCAGTACCTTCTTTGGCAATTACTAAGTCTTTACTGGTCATTACTTCTCTGATAGGCCGTTTGAGATTCTGCTCAAAACGGAGGTCGCGGTTGGTAACAATGCCGATTAATTGATAATCATTATTCACAACAGGTATACCGCCTATTTTAAATTCTTTCATCAGGTTTAAAGCATCTGTAACATTAGCATTTTCCAGCAATGTAAGAGGATCCAGGATCATTCCGCTTTCGGAACGTTTAACTTTTCGTACCTGATTTGCCTGATCATTTATACTCATATTTTTATGCAGTACGCCTATCCCGCCTTCCTGCGCTATTGCAATTGCCAATTGGTATTCTGTAACAGTATCCATTGCTGCAGAAACAAGAGGAGTGTTAAGTTTAATTTTTTTAGTAAAGTACGATGTAGTATCAACTTCACGTGGGAGCACCTCAGAATAAGAAGGCACTAATAGTACATCATCGTAGGTTAGACCTTCACCTACAAATTTATTTGCATCTAATGACATAGGGTATAAATTTGTCCGCCATACTGAATGAATCCATTCGTTACGGCAGATAGTTTGAAGCTGAGTATCGGAAGTAAAAACAGCAAGGAATATGAATTTTATCGGTTAAAATTCCCGCAAAGATACATTTATTTTGTTTGTAAGATAATTAAACAGAGATGCTGGCTGATAACTCAACAATAAAAAGCAGAAATTTCACTAATTAAAATAAAAATAATTGATTTAATTCATGAAATTCACGTCAAAAGTGTTTAGTATTGTTGGGATTTTTAAACCCTTCAAATAGTATAAATCAAACAAATTTTACCGCTTAATTAAGATTCACAGGATTGTTCAAGTGTTTCCCCTTAATCTCGGAATCATAAGAGTTGAAATCTTTTTTTTATTTGTTTTTCTAGAAGCGGCCTTTAGTAAATCATTTCAATTATTTAGGATTATTCAATACTCCCATGAATAATATTGCACCAGTATAATTTTGTCTGATTGCAAAAATGAAGGGATGGTTTGCATTAAATTGTTTTGGCTCAACTCGTCTTGGGGCGCATCCGGCTTCCATACCAACGGCAGTTGCTGCTGCGGCTTCTGTACCGGCTTCATTAACTTCAACGAAAGTTTGATGAATTACCTGGTTTATTTGAAGGTCTTTTGTACCTGTCATTCCGGAAAAATCAGCTTTATCTGTAAATGGTAAAGCCATTCCCATTTTAGTCAAATCTTCTTTCATAAGGTATTTTGCTTCTATTTTAAACCTTGGAAATGATACCAGCAAAAGTTCGTAGTTAGTTGTATTACTCAAAAAAGTATTCCTATTTATATTGCGGCTTATGCTGTTGATAGTTTGTCCGGTTTTAGGCAATATAACAATCATTGAGAGCTCATTATTTTTATAAGGCATCTCTAAAACCTGAGCTTCTGCAGTTTCAGAGTATGGAAACGCTCTCTGAATATGCATCATTTGTGTTTTAATACTGCTGCCGTTTGAAGCCTTAAAATCATCTTCTTTAGTATATTCCGCCTCAAATTGCAGAGCCCATTCTGCTTTGAAATAAATAGTATTGGTTAAAATCAACCTGGTATATTTTGTAATATTATTTTCGGAAAGAAGGTCTTTTATTTTATTATTTGTGTTCTCTTCAACCCAGGTATTAATCGTTTTAAGAGCAGTTTCAGGATGATTAACAAAATCAAGGTTTTCGGCGTTTGCTTTATATATTGATTTATTAATATTTAAAAAAGCAGGTAAAAACTTGTACTCTTTTTGCGTCCATAAAGCATTAGCAGCTGTTAGTTTATAATTTGTACTTCCTGAATTTATGGCAGCCATTAGATTTTCAAAACCTGAATGACGGATACCGGCATTTTCAGGAAGATGGAGAACATTTTGAATTTCAAGGGCCGTTTGCCCTATTGCGCCTTCGCTTGTCATAGCTAAAGCCGAGTATATACTGTATGGCGAAAAGAAAATATTCTTATCTTTTTGCTCATCGGAATTAATATATTTTTTGAAAAGGTCCTGAGCAAATTGATTGTTTCCAGTAACGGCACTGCTGCTATCTATTAAAGTTTTTTCAATATTCATGTTTTCAGTTTTTGCTTTGGTTTCATTATTCATAATATTCATATTTGTGTGGGTTTGGGAATTTGTTTGTCCGCATTCAGTAAATGCAAATAATGCAAGGAAAGGGAGAATTGTTGTTTTATTCATTTTAAATTATTTTTTGTTAGGTTGAGAAAAGCCATGTCTGCATTGAAAAAATTCAAATTTAACGTGCAATGGAATAAATATTAATTGCTGCATTTAAATAAATTTCTAATTTAAGATGCATTAGATGTTTAGATTCCATAATAATGCAGGATTATTTAGTCACGTCAAATTGAAATAAAAAAATAGTCCATTTTATCCCCCCCCGAGCATACACCTTGAAAAAGGATAGTGATGATAGGTCTGCATTATATTTCATATTGGCATTATTGATTATTGGGAAACATCAAAATTTTTAAATTTGTTTTTTACTTGGACAATTATTCGTTTCACAAAAAAATGCCAAAAATCACAATTGTGTTTTTGGCATTTTTACAAATTTAAACCGTTATTTATTTTGAGAAAAACAATAATGTATTTAAAAGGTTTTTAATTATTCCACAATTAACAAAATTAATTTTTCAGAACTTTAAACGTTTTATTTGTTTTATCTCCAATAGAAAGGAAATACATACCTTTTTCATAAGCGCCGAGAGTTAATTTAATCTGGGTTTCATTAATTACTCCTTGCTGCAATGTTCTTCCTATGCAATCAGTTAAAATATAATGAAATCCTATCACTCTGTCATTCACGCTAAAGTTTAACTCATCATTAGTGGGATTTGGATAAATATTTACTGCATTTAATAGTTCTATTTCACCAATTCCGGCTGGACTTGTATATGGTAAGTAATTGCTGCTGCTGGATTTTTTGCATCCAAAGTAATTTTTTGCTGCAACTGAATAAGCCCCGGTTTCAGTTATTGAATAAGTTTGTCCGACAGCACCTGGTATAGGAACGCCATTTAACATCCATTGCAATGGATACCCTGTTAAAAGGCAAGTTAACATATTTACGTTTGCTAAAAAAGATGGAGTTGGCGGCGGTGTGACAATAAATACATTTTGATGGGAACTCTCATAAGTACAGCCTGCTTGATTTGTTACCCTTACCCAATAACTGCCGGTTTGATTTGTAGTATAATTAGGGTAGTTTGCATTTGGAATTAATGTTGTGTCATTATACCATTGAATAATATTTGCTCCTGCTCCGTTTGAAACAAGCTGTACAGTATCTCCAAGGCAAACACTGTCTTGACCAATAGTTGAAACAGTAACAGCTGCAGGACTTTCATAAATGTGAACTGTATCGTAATGTGTGAAAGACTGTATTGAATATGAAATTATATCAATAGTGCCTGAAGTACCTGCAGAACCAGAAAAAGGTATTGTTCCTGGTCCCGTAACATTAAAAGAGAATGTGCCTAAATTGTCATTAGCAGAAACGTTATCTAGATCCCAAACATTGATAATATATGGAGGAGCAGTTAAATTAATGTCCAGGTTATACCAATTAGCAGAGAGGGAGTCCTGAACGAAAGGAGAAGTAAATAAATTTGTTGAAGCAGAATTTATTATCTCAAAAAAGGGATCCGGATTAAAAAGATATGAACTTGGTTCTTCAACATCACCGGACCAGCCAGGCTGAAGACTAGCTATATGAACACCGGTAATTTTATAACCAAGTATATTGGTTTCTAATGAAACAACATAATCGCCGGGAGTAGTATAATTCTGCACTGGCGGAACTTTCACATGACTGCTGTCACCGTTGCCAAAATGCCAGCTGTAACTTGTCGGATTTGGTGTACCATCTATTAAGGCATTAAAATGAACTGCAGCAGAATCGCATGACTGAGCCGGAGAAAAAGAAAAACCTGAATTACCGCCGGCTCCAGGAACGATAGTAATTGTCATTTGCTGTATAGAATTAAAATTACCAACAGTCTGAAGATTAGTAAGCACATATACATTCATAGTAAATGTGCCTGTCTGCATTGGGGTGCCGCATATTTTTACACAGCCCCGGATATTAACTGCAGGATCATATTGACAATTACTAGAAGAATTATTGCATTGCCATGATAAGCCAAACGGCATACCTGATACTGATAATATTTTAAAATAATTGACAGTATAACCTGATGTATCAAGGAACATTACAAAAGTGACATCACTGCTGTAAGGCTGCCCCTGGGTTCCATTAGGTAAAGTATTTGGATAAATCCCAGGAGTAGTAATGGTATTATCAATAAGGCAGCCTGGGCATTGAGCTATGCTCTTTTCGGCTGAATAAAGGAAAAACAAAAGCATAAATAAAACAGTAAATTTTTTCATTCATTTAGGGTTTTAAGATTAAAAAATTATTTACCT
>CAISYK010001150.1 GCA_903889605.1 uncultured Bacteroidota bacterium | reverse complement strand
TTGTTTTAATAATGAAGTGCTGGAAACAATAAATTTCATATCGCTGTATATTAATATTTGTTTTTAAAAAATCAAAAATTTGTTCAGCAAATATAGAGCATTTACATAACTAAAAATTGGTGCTGTATTTTTAGTTTCAACCGACTTTTTAACAAAAAAAAGCCCTATTTATAAGGGTTTTCTCTTCACAACGTTGATAAAAACTTTTATATTCATGGCTTGTTTTTCGTTTTACCAGAACCTGTTTCCATTTGCTGTATTTTCTTCTGAAAATAATCAGCCGCAGGCAATACTTTGCCAAACACATAAAACTGCACCATTACAAAATCTTTTCCATTATCTAAGACTGCATCCATGCGTTCGGGGTCAAACGGCAGAGGTTTTCCGTCATTACCTTCAGTCCTTTTAAAATTCTTACGCGGATAAAACCTGACTTGATTTTTATTTCCCTTAATATCTGTAACTGTTAATATATTTAAAGGCCGCTGTTTTAAAACAGAATCTATTTGGTATGGTTTTAAATCTACTTCAAAACTTTCGAAATTCAGTTGTTGAAAGTACGATAAATACTGCTTTACATTCAAAATATCCAAATTGTTCAATAGCTGATTATTTGAAAGCATTTTTACCTGATAATCATTATTGCCTTTTACTGACAATTCGTAATTATATTCCGGATTAGAAGGCGCTTCTACTTTCACTGAAACTATTTCATTGGGAATATATTGAAAGACGGTGCGGTCCCTCCAGCCTCTTTCTTCAACAAAATACCGAGTGGTTAAATAGCCTTGAAACCCCGGAATGTATGTAATAAAGGCCTTTGCGGATGGTTTCATTGTTTCAAGATCAATTAAAATCATATAGGTGCCTGTTTGGTCGGGGGTTTCAGTTCCTATATAATATGCTTTGGCAAGTTTATTATTCTGATAAATTTCACATTTAACAGCTTTTGCGGCCAAACGTTTTATCACATTATCCTGAGCGTTTTTTCCAATAGGTTCTTTAACGTCTATTTTTTTAATTGTATTAAGAAGAGTCTGTAAAGCGTCCGGGCGGACATTATATTTTCCGTTGACTGTCCAGTTACCCTTCGCCTGACGTTCAAGAGTAATAGAATTGCCGTTTTTATCGGCCAAAAATATTTTGTTGATTGAGGCAGTATCGGTAACCGCAAAATCGCGCAATGTCTCTTTTATTGTACCGTCGCGTTTATTTATGATAAGCCAAAATGCTATGGAGGATAAGATTATTACAAGTATAATTGCTGTTCTGTTTTTTTTCATTTTTTAAAGGATTACGGATAGACGAATTTTTACGAATTCACGAACTTTATTTGTTAAATTTCAGGAAACTCAGTTTCGTAAATTCGCTTTTATTCGATATTGGCAACATTATTCAGCGTACCTGCGTTTTCGGATAATATTATGTATTATTCCAAACAAAAACAGGACAATCAGCGGTAGACATGTATTAATAACCTGCCATTTCAGCCGTTCGGTTTTAACTTTTTTCTTATCAAGTAAACGCAGTGTTAATTCACGTGAGCGAACGCTTATCAATCCTGAATCATCACAAAGATAATTTACACAATTTAAAATGAAATTTTTGTTCCCATACGTTTGTTTTGTATAAATATCATAACCTAATGGATAAGGTTTTCGGGCAGAATACTGAACTTCATTTCGAATAATATCACCGTCAGAAATAACTATCATTTTAGTATTAACTCCTTTAGCTTTAAAAGCAATAGCGCTGTCGGCGGCTATCTGAGGCGGTATGCGGTTTTTATATACCGATTCGAACTCTCCCTCCAATAAAACAGCAACCGGCCGATATGAATCCTTAAACTGATTTTCATCGGGGCGTATATTTACCATGCGCAAATCAACACGTACAGGAGCATTAAGAGTCTTAGAGTATTTTGATGAGTTAAGAAGAATTGTTTTAGTAATTCCATTTGCCTCTACGGTATCAATACTTGACCCGAAGTCAATTTTTATAACCTCTAAATTTTTTACGATAGGATGGCTGCCTGTAGGCATAATTAATGGGGAAAACATCCAAGGCATTAATTCAAAACGAGGCTGCTGTCCTCTGAAAGCTTTATTTACAGGTATTGCCGACGACTGCAGATCCAATATCAAATTAGGATTTATGCGTACCCCGTATTTAAAAAACATGTCATCCAATTTCAAATCGTAAGGAAGCGCAATGGCAGCTCCTGATTTCTGAAGACTGTCAATGCTTGTGAATAGAGGGTCAATAGCCCAAAGAATCTTACCGCCATTCATCACAAACTGATCAATGATAAATTTATCTTTTTCTGAAAAAGCGGTGTCGGGTTTTGCTATTATTATGGCTTTTAATCCCTGCAGCGCCTTTAATTGTTCATTTATTTTTACACGTTTCAATAAATAGAATTCGCTTAAAGCGCTTCTGATATCATTAAGGGAAAGTGTATCTAATTCACCATGCCCTTCAATAAAGCCTATTTCAGGCCTAACTACGGTCGCTAAATTTCTGATACAGCTGGCAAACTCATATTCTAATGCCTGTATGGAGTTATTCAGTTGTGCGTCCGGAGATTGGCCAAGCTGAGTTTTCAAGAGCTGCCAAGGTATTTCGTGCCCTTTATATGATATAATCGCACCAGGAAATATAATTTGCTGCGAAGTACCGCCTTCTTCTTTTACTTCCAGGTTGGTCGGCTGCAATCCTTTGTCATACAGCTGTTTGTGAATTTCATTCTGCTGTTTTTTGTCCGAATTCTTTGAGGGGTTGATAAACTGGTATTCAATGTTTTCGTTTGAATAGGCCCTGAACTCATCCAGCATTTCTTTTGTTTCGTTTCTGAGACGTTTGAATCCGGATGGAAAATCGCCTTCCAGATAGACTTTCACATATACCACATCATTCAGCTGTCCTAATATTTTTTTTGTGGCCTCGGATAAAGTATAGCGTTTTTCGGTAGTAAGGTCAAAACGATGAAATACAAATGAGCCCACAAAGTTCAGCAATATCACAATAATGACAGCCAAAGTTAATGATAGTATGTCTCTTTTTTTATTCAATTTTACAGAAGTGTTTTTGTTTTATTATAGTTTTTCACCAAACGCACTCTCTCTTTTGAAAATGGCATTAATGGTTCAGGCTTCCTTCTCCTCCCCTTAGGGGAGGGACGTGAGGGGCTTACCATTTTCTGCTTTCAAGTACAGTTCGAGTGGCAAAAATAAATAAGGTTATTAAACTCAAAAAATAAATTATGTCGCGTGTGTCAATGACACCGCGGCTCATTGAAATATAATGATTATTGATGCCCAAGGCATAAATGACATTATCTATTTTGCCGAATAATGCAAATGAACCCATATAATCAAACCCGATATAAATAAAGAAACAAAGGAATAAAGCCAGTATGAATGATACTACCTGATTATCAGTAATTGCAGAAGCAAAAATGCCTATAGAAACAAATGCGGCTCCAAGGAATAACAAACCGATATATGACCCCCACATTCCGCCTGTATCAATGTTGCCGACAGGGCTGCCTAGTTTGTGTATAGAGAAATAATAAATTAGTGTGGGCAGCAAGGAAAACAATACGAGAACAAAACCTGCAAGATATTTAGCTAAAATAATCTGCAGATCAGTAATAGGGCGGGTCAATAATAATTCAATAGTGCCTGACTTTTTTTCGTCAGCAAATGAGCGCATAGTAATAGCCGGAATCAAGAATAAAAACACCCATGGGGCAAGGATAAAAAGTGCATCTATATTGGCATAACCGTTATCCAATAAATTGGAATCGGTTTGGAGCACCCACATAAACAGGCTTATTACCAATAAAAAAACTGCAATGGTAATATAGCCGATAAGTGAACTTAAAAAACTGCGTATTTCTTTTTTTAAAAGTGTGAACATAAATAGTCTGCGAAAATACTATTAAAAACAGTATGCTTGATGTTTTCTGCTTTGCGAAAATACTAATTAAAAACAATTAAACCGACTTGCGCAAACTGTTAAATAGTGTTAATGCGGGTGCTGCAATTTTTTTACTTGCTTTTACTTAGTTAGGCGGCTATTCCGGGAATGTAAATTGCTGATATATATGTTTCACTTGCTCATGTTTTTTTTAAGACATCACAATTTTCCGACCGTTTTTCCAATTTATCCATAGCTTTTCCGTGAATAGCTTGAGCTGAATTCGCACGCCCTTTCCATCATCCTTATAAAAGTTTCGTTATTAGATTGTTTCGTTAATTTTTTCAGCGCTCCCTAATAATAATCACTGAACAAGGTTGGAATTATTATTTATTCTTCTGGTACTTTTAATAAATATATCCTTTTACTCATAATGATGATACTGCGGTAGGTATTGCCGATGAAACCACTTATTTTAGAGAAGAATGAAGCGCAAT
>CAISYK010001149.1 GCA_903889605.1 uncultured Bacteroidota bacterium | reverse complement strand
GAAAGAATAAATATACACATCTTTTTGTGCCGTTTCAGTCCCTTGATTTGCTTTGCCATCCCAAGGTTTGTTAATGTCATCGGAAAAGAAAATCATATTTCCCCAACGGTCAAATATTCTCATTTCATATTTACTAATAAATATGCCCTTTCCGGAGAAGCCATCATTTATGCCGTCTCCATCAGGTGTAAATGCGTTTGGAATATAAAATAAAAAGTCGGGTTCAATAATTACTGTTTGATAAGCAGTGTCAGTACAATTATATTGAGTGGAATTAATCAATGTTATTATATATTTACCAGTATCTGCATAGGTATGAGGCGACGGATTAATTGCTGAAGTGGAATCCTGATCCCCAAAATTCCAATTCCAGAAATTTGCTCCGGATGATAATTCTGAGGTTGAAATAACCGGATTAGTTATGGGTGCTGTTTGCGGCTGAACGGAGAAACCAGCAATGGGTTTAGGATATACAGTTATATAATTATTTTTAGATAATATACTTACACAGCCGCTGTCTGAAGTAACTGTTAAAGTTACATTGAAATAATTCGGCAAATAAACAGAATCATTTGTATAGCAGTGTAATAAATCCTGAGAATTACTTAATGCGCTGCCATCTCCGCAATTCCATAAAAATTCTGCATTTGCACCAGCCGCAATGTTTGATAAATTTTGAAAATTAATACATAATGGTTCACAGCCCACTGTATCATTTGCAGCAAAATACACTTCAGGATTAGGATTAACAATACTTGTTTTACTGATTGAATCCCGGCATCCAAATTTGGAAACAACTAATAGCTGAACAGAGTATGATCCCTTGTCAGGATATAAATGTGAAGTGTTTTGATTAGAGTTAAACTGGCTTCCATCACCAAAATTCCATAACCATGATTGTATCGTGTCTGTAATTAATATGGTTGATAAATCATTGAATAGAACACTTGAGCCGTCGCAAACATTTGACGCAGTGAAATGTACGTAAGGAAGTGGATGTACAACAGCATTTTTTGATTTCAAATTTTCACAAGTGTTGTTGGTAGTTACAAGTAATGAAACAGTATAAGTTCCCGGAATTAAATAAATATGAGTTGGATTCTGAATGGTGCTGTTGGTGCTGCTGTCGCCAAAGTCCCACGACCAGTCAGTAATGCTGCCGCTTGAAACTATGGTTGAATCGTAAAAACTCATTGTCTCATTTAAACAAATATCGGCAAAACTAAAATCAGCTTCAGGCATTGGAAATACAGTAATTGAGTTATGCAGAGTATCCGGACAGCCAAGATTGGATGAATGAGTAATCAGTGTAACCTGATAGTTTCCGGCAGATGGATACAAATGGCTTGGATTAAACATCACCGTATCTAAAACTGAACCATCTCCAAAATCCCATGACCAGTGTGCAATAGTACCCATTACAGGATTATTGGATGTGTTTGTAAATAATGCAGAGTCGGATAAACAAGTATTGCTGAATGTGAACAAACTGGTTGGCGCATCAAAAGTTTTTACAGGAACGGTTACCGCATTAGAACATCCGTCAATAGTCGTTATTACTAAAATAACAGTATATGTTCCTGAAGCTGGATAATAATGATTAGGATTTTCCAGTATGCTTGTACTGCTTCCATCACCAAATACCCATAAATAATCGGTAATTGAGGTTGAACTGTCTGCAATAGATGTGTTTATTAAATGCATAGTATCTCCAAAGCAGACATTACTGAATGTGAAGCCTGCTGTTGGATTGTAATAGACCTGCACTTGTTTTGTAATGGAATCACTACAACCGAAAACTGAAGTTACGGTTAAAGTGACATTATATGTTCCCGGGTTTGCATAAGTATAACTTGGGTTACTGCTGCTGCTGACTGCACTATTGTCTCCGAAATTCCAATTCCACGAAGCAATGCTGCCTATGCTTGAATCTGCAAATACCGTTGGTTGGTTTTTGCAGACAGGAGCGGCGCCGAAATTTGCTGTTGGTAAACAATTTACAATTACAGGCTTGGTTATACTGTCTTTGCATCCATCGTTTGAAGCCACAATTAATTTTACGCTGAATGTGTCACATACAGCATAAGTATGAACTGTATTCTGAAATGCAGAGCTGCTGCCGTCACCAAAATCCCAAGACCAGACGCTCAGGTTTCCTCCATTTATTGCTGCAGACATGTCTGTAAACGGCATGGAATTTCCTAAACATACAGACGGAGCAGAGAAATTTGCAATTGCATTTCCAAACACATGCAGCATATATGATGAAGAATCAAGCCTTACTTCACAGCCATTAGGGTATGCGGTAATCAATAAAACCAAATATGTTCCCGTATCAGCATAAATATGAGTAGGATTCTGTATTAATGAGGTGGTTAAATCCCCAAAATCCCATTTCCAGGAGTCCGGCACATAAGTGGCTGTGCCGGTAAAATTAATTGTACTGCCGTTACAGGCAGGAAGAGCACTGATTGAGAAGCTTTGCTTATCCAGATTTTTTATATTAGCACCTGCAAGATATCCATAAGATTCTATATTCCCGAAACCATAAGCAATAGCATTAAAACCGCTGTCCGCCGTAATGGTATGAATACCTGCAGTTATTGTGTTTTGTGAATAGGAATAAATAATATTGGAAGGAACCGGATTAAAATTGATTGCTCCTCCATCAAGCAAACAGCTGCCTATATCCGCAGTTTTCATGACCACATTAATATATTCTCCTGTTATATTTTGTTCAGGTGAGGAATACAGCAGCACATTATTGATAGACTGTTCAATCGGGCTGAGTATTATCTCAAAAGGGTCTCCTGTAGTGCCGTCACAATTTTGAGTTCGGGCGTACTGGGCAAGAGTTATAGGTTTGTTGGAAGTAATATAGGCTGGGACATTTAACAACGTGTCAAAGAATTGAGCCTGATTTAATGTAACCATTACGCCGTTTATGGTAATGGCAGTTCCGTTAGAACCTGCCATTATGCGAAACATATCTCCTGAACGGGTTTTTAAGGGTGAGGTTACGAAATTACTTCCCCAAGTATTTACTGGATACATTTCTTCAAATAAATTGTCACCAGAGCTGGCGCCTGAGCATCCAAGCGAATTCCAGGTGCTGCCTGAGAATACAGCTAATTTTTTACAGGAACTGCTGTCGCTTAGTGAAAGAATTTTGCTTCCGGTGAGGTCTGTACCCGATTGTACCTGGTATACCTCCCCCTGCTGTAACGTAATAACAAATGGGACGTTCGCCGAATGGCCTCCCAATGTATTAGCTGAAGGTGTTATCTGCACTTGTGTGCTGTCCTCCGGCGCCACTATCATAAACTCCGACTGTTCTCCTCCGGCTTGAGTATAACATGTCGCATAATATTCTTTACCCAAAGCCACTGTGGGCAGCATCAATGTGGCATCAGAACGAGCACTGGCATAAATATGGGCATAAGCAGCTACGTTATCATTCGCAGTGACATGAATACCCTTTTGTCTGATACAATCGGAACAACCGACATAGGCTATGGCTGAAGGCACCTGAACAATAGTAATAGTATTTGCAGTAACAGTGAACGGCAGCGACCAGCCTTGAAGAGGCACAGAAACAATACCAGAAGTGTTTACACCAGAAGTGATATAAAGTTTAAAATTAGAGCCTGTTCCGTCTATATGCCCCTGATGACCAACCCAAAAATCTGTTCCGCGATTAGAAAAATCCTGAGACACGCATTGACGAGGCGTGTATATCAGAAATAGAAGTAAAAGGACTTTCCAAAACCATAAGTCTCTCCCAAGCTCCTTGCAAAGGAGGCTGAGTTTGGCCGTTACAGTTTTATCTTTTATCATTTTCATTTACCTCTTTTCTTTTACTAAAGTCTTCTATTGGCTGATCTTCCGGATGACAAGTCTTCTTTATCTCACTAAAGTTACAATCCCTTTGTAATTGTGTTTTTTACGGTAAATATCCGTTCCTTTAATAACATAAATATACACATCTTTTTGAGCCATTTCAGCCCCGTCGTTAGCTTTGCCGTCCCAAGGCTTATTGAATTCGTCAGTAAAGAAAATTAAATTTCCCCAACGGTCAAAAATAGTCATTTCATATTCAGTAATAAATATTCCTTTTGGGGAAAAAGTATCGTTTACACCATCGTTATTAGGTGAAAATGCATTTGGAATATATAATGTAAAATCCGGGTCAATTTTAATGTTTTGATAAGCGGTATCAATACAGCCATATTGAGTAGATGTAATAAGCATTATAGTGTATGTACCGGTATCGGAATAAGTATGAGGTAGTGGGTTGGGCCCTGAAGAGGTGTCAAGATCGCCAAAATTCCAGTGCCAAAAATCTGCTCCGGAGGAGCCGTCAATAAATGAAATAACGGGGTTTATAATGGTTGATGTTTCAGGATTAACCGTAAAATCAGCATTTGGATTTGGATACACGGTTATATAATTATTTTTAGTTAAGGAACTTATACATCCGCTGTCGGAAGCAACAGTTAAAGATATATTAAAAGATATAGGTGAAAATACAGAATCGTTTGAGTAGCAGTGATCAAAGTTTTGGGAGTTGGTTGATGAACTTCCATCCCCAATATTCCATGCCCAGAGAATGTTAGATCCTGTAAGAATAGAAGAAGCATCTTGAAAATTCAGACACAATAATTCGCAGCCTGCAGTATCGTTTGCTGAAAAAGCTACCGAAGGGTTTGGGTTGATAACAACTTCTCTTGTAATTGTGTCAGAACACCCAAAATTTGAAACTACAAATAGATGTATAGTATATGATCCAGGTCCCGGGTATAGATGTCCTCCTGCCACAGATTGGTTTGTGTTAATAGGGCTGTCGTCACCGAAATTCCATGTCCATGATTGTAATGTATCTGTTGCAGGGATGGTAGATAAATCGTTAAATCCTACTGAAGTTCCATCACAAACATTTGCAGAAGAACATTGTGCGTTTGGATTAGGGTGAACAACTATGTTTTTTGCAATAGTATCCTTACATCCGTTATTGGTTGTGGTAATTAAAGAAACATTATACATTCCGGAGTTTGCATAAATATAAACTGCATTTTGAGAAGTATCTGCAGGACTGCTGTCGCCGAAATTCCATGACCAGTGTACAATATTCCCGCTTGAAACTGTTGATAAATCGTTGAAAAGCATAGCCTGTGTTAAACAAATATTTGTAAAATTATAATCTGCAATAGGCAATGGATTAATTGTTACAGCCGCGCTTCCGCTTTGCAGTTGTGAGCAGGCTGTTATACTTGCATCCTGCACACTTACCAGATCATAAACAAATGAACCAACAATGTTTGTTGGAGCCGGTACATTCACACTATTGCCGCTAGTAGTTGTAACAGTTTGATTTGTTCCGTTATTGATTGTGTATGTGAATGTATACGGCGGGGTGCCGGACGCTCCTGTGAAAATAATATTTGGAGCAGACGAATATCTGCAAACCGATTTTGTCCCTCCAATAATCGCTGTAGGCAGCGGATTAACAATTACTGCAGCTGTTCCGCTTTGGACTTGAGAGCAGGCGGTTGGGCTTGCATCTTCAACGCTGACCAATGAATATGTAAATGTCCCGGCAGCTGAAGTAGGCGCGGCAATAGTAACGCTGTTTCCAATACTGGTCGCAGTTGGCTGTGTTACTCCATTGATTGTATAAGTAAAAGTATAGGGTGCTGAAGCTGAGGCGCCAGTGAATGTTATATTAGGAGATGCAGCGTTTTTGCATACAGCCGTTGTTCCTGTTATTGTTGCTGTAGGCAATGGATTCACTGTAATTGTTGCACTTCCGTTTTGTATTTGAGAGCAGGATGTTGGACTTGCATCATGAACACTTATAAGGGCATAGGTACATGCAATGGCTGTATTTGTCGGTACAGTTAAATTAACACTGTTTCCGCCGGCAGTGCTGATTGTTTGATTTGCTCCGCTGTTAATAGTGTAAGTAAAAGTATAGGGCGGAGTTCCGGCAGCTCCGGTAAAGGTGATTGTTGGAGCCGGGTCATTTTTACATAATGTTGTCGTTCCTGATAAGGCGGCAGTAGGTAAAGGATTCACAGTTACTGAGGCGCTGCCGCTTTGGGCCTGGGAACAACTGGTTGAACTTGCATCTTGTACGCTTACCAATGCGTAAATATATATACCGGTTGCAGATGTAGGAACAGAAACGCTGACACTGTTTCCGCTGGTTGTAGATACTGCAGGCTGCGCTGCACCATTGATTGTATAAGTAAAAGTGTATGGCGCTGTTGCTGCAGCCCCAGTGAAGGTTATACTCGGCGACGCATCATTTTTGCATACTGTTGTTGTGCCTGATACAGCGGCTGTTGGCAATGGATTCACTGTCACTGCTGCGCTTCCGCTTTGCAGCTGAGAGCAGACAGTTGAACTGGCGTCCTGCACACTCACTAAAGAATATGTAGTAGTTCCGGCTAATGTTGTAGGTACAGCCGCAGTTATACTGTTACCGCTGGTGGTAGTTATTGTTTGATTTGTTCCGCCGTTTATTGAATAAGTGAAAGTATAGGGCGCTGTGCCGGCAGCGCCTGTGAAGTTTATGTTTGGGGCGGCATCTCCCTTACAAACGGCCGTAGTGCCTGCTATTACAGCAGTTGGCAGAGGATTTACAACCACTACCACAGTGTCTTTTGAATTACAATTCAGAGCGGTAGTAGTTACTATATAAGTTTTAGTGCCAGGTACATTTAAAGCTGCATCAGGATTTGCTGCTGCAGCGTTGCTAAGCCCTGCCGCTGGCGTCCAGCTATATGTATACCCTGGTGTAGGTGCTGTGCCGATGCTGCCGGAAATGCCGCTTATGCAGGTTGTAATATCTGGTCCGGCATTGGATATAGGTATTGGATTTACAATTACAATAACACTATCAGATGATGTACAGCCAAAAGCAGTAGTTGTTACCGTATAAGTAATATTTACAGTATTGTCTAATAGTACGCTTGGGTTTGATACCGTGGCGCTGCTGAGCCCCCCAGGCGGAGACCAAAGATAAGTATAACTGGAATTATTTGCAGTGCCGAGATTCCCAGGATTGGCTGTGGGACAAGTAGTGATGTCTGCTCCTGCATTAGAAACAGGTGCTTGATAAATGGTAACACCGACCGTATTGCTTTCGCAGCCTCCTGTTTCTAATGCCCGGTAAAAAGTAGTGGTAGTTAAAGTTCCGGTGGAGAGAGGGCTGCTGTTGGCTCCGGGAATATTTGTCCAGGGTCCTGTACTTGCAGGGGCTGATTGCCATTGAATTGCTGCAATAAACCCTGTAAGTGTTATATCTGCACTGCTTGAACCGCAGACGCCGCCACTGTTGTTAGACGTTGCAACAGGAGGAGGGTTAACATTGCAGGGCACCATGATAACAGGTGAAGTTGCCGGATACATACCGCAGCCATCCTCAGTAAAAACGGTGTTACCTGAAAGTATTTTTATGGTGATTGGCACTCCGCAGGGTAAAGCGGGAAAGGTATAAACCACCCAGTCGTTATAAGTATTAGCCTGCCCGGAACAAGATGCAAATATGTTTACCGGATTGACGCAGCCAGGCAAAGAAGAAAGCGGAGTATCCTGTAAATTAACAGTTGGAGATCCTGTTACAGTTGATATGACTCCATTTATGTTTATTTCAAGAGTCATTGTTGTGCTGGAAGGGTCTTCATTAGAATGCCAGTGCTCCACGTATAAAGTAAGTTCACCGGTACAGCTTACACAATAACCTACCTGCACTGAATGCCCGTAAATATCAGAACTAAGGCCCAATGCAATGAACAAAAAAAAGGCTGTTAAGTAACTGAAAAAAGATTTCATAATTTGGCTGATTTGAATAACTTTTTCTATAACAACAGATGATTAAATAAGACAAAAAGTTGCATTGAAAACAATACCAAATACAAAAACAATAGAACAATCGGGAAAAATAAGACAGCTTCTGCCACTGATACTGGTTAATAAGTCTCTAAATCCAGCCTTTAAATTACCTCCTGATGAAGGTGCTTTTTTAAGGCATACATGTGAGCTAAGCGCTGTTGTATTAATTTGAGAATGTAATTTTCCGGTTGTAAATGGAAAAGAATCTTCGGAGTTACTGTATGGGATGGAATTCCCTCTTGATCGGGCTGCATTTATACTTTTAATAAATGGCGAAACAGCTAAAAGTGATGATAGAGTTTTATTCACCCAGAATTGATTTTTTTTATGTTCATGCAATATATAACATATTTTAAGAAAATCAATAAAAAAATCTAATACGCTCTAATATTTTCGCCTTCCATGTAATTGATGAATGATTTGTTTACCACTTTATTGCCGCCAGAGGTTGGATAATTTCCGGTAAAATACCAGTCGCCTGTATTATTCGGGCAGGCATTGTGCAAACCTTCTATGGTTTGATAAATGATATCTATTTCCGCATTAATACCATCGGAATGCAGCAGTTCTGCAATTTTTTTTGAGATTTGTTCGGTTGTAAATTCCTTATATATTTCTTTTACTATGTTGGTTATGTTTTCTTTCGGCAGATTTTCCTGAGCCTTTGCTTTTTCGTAAAGTTCATCAAGCAGGTTATCTTTAAAATTATCTTTCAATAATTGAACCGCGGCCTGAAAAGCAATAAAATCGCCAAGCTTAGCCATATCAATACCGTAACAATCGGGGTAGCGAATTTGCGGAGCCGAGGATACCACAACAATTTTTTTAGGTCCTAATCGATCCAGAATTTTTAAAATACTTTGTTTTAAAGTGGTTCCGCGAACAATCGAATCGTCAACAATCACGAGATTATCTACTCCTTCTTTTACTACTCCGTATGTGGTATCGTATATATGTGCAACCATCTCATCACGCTGACTATCATTGGTAATAAATGTGCGCAGCTTAGCATCTTTAATGGCAATTTTGTGAACACGAGGATGAATTGAAAGAATTTCAGTCAATTCTGATTCGCGGACGTTCGCACCCAATTTTAAAATTCTGTCTTTTTTAATTGTATTTAAATAATCATGCAGCCCTTCTATCATACCTCCAAAAGCTACTTCAGCGGTATTAGGGATGTATGAGAAAACAGTGTTTTTTAAATCGTAATCCACAGCTTTTAATATGGCAGGACAAAGCTGATGCCCAAGCTTCTGCCTCTCTTTATAAATTGAAGCATCGCTGCCTCTTGAGAAATAAATGCGTTCGAATGAGCACGCAGTTTTTTCCTTGGGTTCCAATATTTCATATTCTCCAAAGCTGCCGTCTTTCTTAATGATCAAGGAGCATCCTGGCTGCAGCTCTTTAATTGTACCGATAGGCACATTAAAAACTGTTTGTATAACAGGGCGCTCCGAAGTCACTACTACCACTTCATCATCAGAATAATAAAATACAGGGCGGATACCATTTGGATCACGAAGTACAAAAGCATCGCCATGGCCCAATAAGCCGGCCATAGCATAACCGCCATCCCATTTTTGGCTGGCATCTTTCAAAATCCTCTGAACATCCAAATTCTTTGCAATCAGGCCTGAAATTGCCTCTTTTGAGTGTCCTTCATTTTTGAATTTTTGATACAAACGCTCATTTTCTTCATCCAGAAAATGACCTATTTTTTCCATAACGGTAACGGTATCAGCCTTCTCTTTTGGATGCTGGCCTAATTCTACTAATGTGTCGAAAAGTTCGTCAACATTGGTTAAATTAAAATTTCCTGCTACCACAAGGTTACGTGTCATCCAGTTATTCTGACGTAAAAACGGGTGACAGTTTTCGAGGCCGTTGCCGCCGAAAGTACCATACCGCAAATGACCCAAAAATAATTCACCTGTATAAGCGACATTCTTTTTCAGCCAGGCGGCATCTTTTAATTTATCAGCATTTTTTTCGTGAACATCTTCGAACTTGGTGATTATTTTACCGAATATTTCTTTGATGGCATTACTGCCGACAGCGCGTGTACGGCTTATATATGGTGTGCCGGGTTCAATATCAAATTTTATATTTGCAACACCTGCACCGTCTTGTCCGCGGTTGTGCTGCTTTTCCATAAGTAAATACAATTTATTTACCCCATACAGCGGAGTGCCGTACTTTTTGATGTAATAATCCAGTGGTTTCAGCAGTCGTATCATTGCTATTCCACATTCATGTTTTATTGCATCGCTCATAAATAAATTGATTATTAGATTAGTTTGCAAATTTACGTTTTTTTCCGATTTTAAATTGATTTGATATATGGATATACCTGAAAGTGGTTTATTATCACGAGTTAATTGACAAAATAAAAATTGAGTTTGTGCAAACACGAAACATTTTTTTTCTAAAACGACATTTATTGATAGTTCAACGATAGTTTTTTCATAATCAAATCATTATAATTAATCGAGTAATTTCATTTTCAAATAATTACTTATATTCGCCGCAAGATTTAAATAGAAAAAACAATTAAATTAAAATAAATTATATGAAAAATAATTACATCACTAGTAACACGATTCCTCAGGGAGGAATAAAAACATGGTTAATGTTTTTTCTAATGTTTTTTGTTCTAATGCTTTCCAATATAAAAGCGCAGGTTACTGTAGCAGGCTCTACTGGTGCCAACGCGTCTTATACAACAGTGAAAGCCGCTTTTGATGCTATAAACCTTAACTCTAATCAAACCGGTAATGTTATTACAATTAGTATTACTGCCAATACTACAGAACTTGCTCCAGCTATTTTGAATCAACCCACAGGCGGTTCATGGACAAGTTTAACTATTTCACCAAGCGGCGGCGTGCCGGTACTTATAGCCGGATCTTTACCTTTTCCGCTTATCGGTTTAAACGGTGCTGATAATGTTACTATTGACGGATTAAATACTGGAGGAAATACCTTAACCATTGCCAATATAAGTACCAGCGGTGCTTCGCCAACTTCAACTATACTTTTTGTTGCAGACGCTACTAATAATACTATACAAAACTGTACCATTGCGGGTTCCAGCACTGCGGATACACTTGCTACTATTGCATTTTCAACAGGTTTAGTTACAGGGAATGACGGAAACACAATAACCGGCTGTACAATTACAGCAGCTGGGACTAACTTACCATTTAACGCAATAGGTTCTAAAGGGTCTTCTAACTTAATTGACAACAGCGGAATATCCATTACCAACAATAACATACAGGATTATTTTAGTCCGGCAACTGCTTCTAATGGTGTTTTTGTTTCAGGTTTCAGTTCGGCCTGGACAATTACAGGTAACAAGTTTTTTCAGACTGCATCCAGAACATCTACTGCCGGAAAAACTCACAGAGCTGTAAATGTTATTACAGCAAGCGGCGGAGGTTATACTATAAATAACAATACTATTGGGTATGCCGCGTCAGCCGGAACCGGAGTTACAACTTATGCAGGAAGTTTTGCAAATAGGTTTTTAGGAATAGAGTTAACTGCAGCAACTTCACCAGTTTCCAATATTCAGGGGAATACTATTGCAGCTATTTCAATTTCTACAACAAGCGGTGTTACTACTGCTCCAGGAGTTTTTTCAGGGATCAGCGTTTTGGGAGGTAATGTAAATATTGGAACAACAGCCGGAAATACTATTGGTGCAGTCACAGGTACTGGAAGCATTTCAATAACATCATCAACTTCACTTGCATATTTCGGCGGCATTTCTGCAAAATCCACAGGTACTGTAAGCATACAAAATAATACTATTGCTTCAATACTTACAGGAGGCACTGCAGCAATGGGTTATACTTTTAATGGTATTAATACTGCCGGTACAGCAGGTAATTATACAATATCCGGTAATACCATAGGCAGCACTGCCACTGCCGGTTCAATCACAATTGGAGCTTCAGGGACAACTACCACTGGTGTTTGTAAATTCACAGGCATCGCTAATGCTGCAACTGGTACTATTTCAATCACAGGTAATACTATTCAGAACTGCTCTGCTTTTGGTACAGGAGCTTCAGCTTTCAGCGGCATTATTAACACAGCAGCTGCAGGAATACTTACAGTCAGCACAAATAATATAATATCTGGTTCCAATTCCGGGACAGGCGACTTTATAGGAATATCAAACTCGGCTGCTGCTGCCACAGTTAATTTAAATAACAATATCGTCAGGAGCAATACAATAACATCTGCGTCAGGAGCATTTACTGGAATTGAAAATTCAGGGGTTGTTACGGCGGCTATTAATATTAAAGATAATCAGTTGGGAAATGCAGCGGGCGGATTGGTAACATACAGTGCAGCCAATTCCGGAATTTTAACTGGGATTTCCAACAATGATGGTGCAGCAGCTGCCTCACTGACCATTACCGGAAATGATTTTAGAGGAATAACCAATTCCGCAGCAAGTAGTTCTAGTCATACATATATTACCAATTCTTATTTTCCTGGTTCGGCAACTATCAGTTCAAACACTTTTACTGGTTTAAATGTAAATACTACCGGAGATATCACTTTTATATCAAACGATGTTACGCACGGGGCTGGTACAAATCAAATTGTTAGTAATAATTCTGTAGTAACATCTTATAATAATGCGGGCGTCAGCGGAACCGTATTGTTTTATAATGCTATTTCATCATCTCCATCAACGGTTACAGAAACAAACAGCGGCAACAACTTTTCTAATCTCACTTTCACAGGTGCTGCAATTATTTATGGTTGGAGTAACGAGGATGGCCCAGTTTCAGCGCCGGGGCCAAGAAAAACAGTTGCAAATAATATATTCCGTAATATAACCGGCGGATCTGGCGTAACAACAATACTTGTGGTTGATTATTCTGATGACACCTATGCTTCAAATAATGTTTCAGGCAATCTAATCAGTAATATCAATGGAGCGGGAGCAATTAACGGCATTTACTCCGGCAGCGGCAATCAAAACATTTTCAGCAACACTGTTGATAGTCTGTTATCATCAGGCAGCAGTAATGTTACCGGTATTTACATATCAGGCGGCACGAATCAAAATATTTACCAAAACAAACTCTATTATTTAAGCAGCAGCAATACTTCCAGTTCCGTCAACGGACTTCTTATTTCAGACGGGACTGCAGTAAATGCTTACAATAATATTATTGGTGATTTGAGAACACCAACTTCGGGTTTAACTGATGCAATCAGGGGTATAAGCATAACTTCAACAACAGCTGCATCAGCAATTAATGTGTATTATAACACGGTAAATATTAATGCCGTTTCAAGCGGAACAAATTTTGGCACCAGCGGTATTTATCATTCAGCAAGTTCAGTTGGTACAACTGCAGCACTTAATCTGAGAAATAACATTATCGTAAACACATCGACTTCGTCAGGCACTGGTTTAACTGTTGCTTACCGCAGAAGTTCCGGTACCGCCGGTCAGCTTGCGAACTATGCCGCCGCTTCTAATAATAACTTATTTTACGCAGGTACGCCAGGGTCTTCCAATATGATTTATTTGGACGGTGTCAGCTTTGCACAAACATTAGCTGCATATAAAGCAGGAGCCTTTACTGCCGGGACTATTGCCGCACGTGATAATTCTTCTATTACAGAAAATCCAACCTTTGTTTCAACAACAGGCTCTAACATTAACTTTTTACACATCAATACTACAGTTCCAACACAGATTGAAAGCGGTGCAGTAAACATCGCCGCATATACTGTTGATTTTGATGCAAATATCCGTCAGGGAAATGGGGGATATGCGGGTACTGGATCATCTCCTGATATTGGTGCGGATGAGTTTAACGGCGTTCCTATCGACCTCACGGCTCCAGTTATTATTTACACAACTTTGGGTAATAACAGCTGTTTAACTTCCGATACATTGTCTGCAAATATTACCGACGGAACAGGTGTTAATGTAACAATAGGAACTAAACCCCGCATTTGGTTTAAGAAAAAAACAAATTTGAATACATTGCCTGGCACAAACACTAATTCAACAGACGGATGGAAATATACAGAAGCTGCAAACTCCGCCAGTCCGTTCAGCTTAATTATTAATTATTCATTGGTATTTGGCGGTGTTGCTGCTGGAGATACAGTCCAGTATTTTGTTACTGCTCAGGATGCGGTTACCTTACCTAATATTAGTATCAACAGCGGAACTTTTGCGGCTCCGCCAACAAGCGTTGCTTTAACAGCCGCTGCATTCCCAATAAGCGGAACTATTAACAGTTATAAAATATTATCTGGATTAAGCGGGACAGTTACGGTTGGTACCGGCGGTACCTATACAACTTTAACAGGCACATCAGGTCTATTTGCCGCGATCAATGTAAATGGACTGGCAGGAAATCTTACAGCCAACATCCTTACCAATATTACTGAAACAGGTGCTAACGCACTAAATTCGATTGGTTATGGATGCGGTTCTAATTATACTTTAACAATTAAACCGTCTGCCGGAGTAACGGCAGCCATTACCGGCAGCAGTGCTGCAGCTCTTCTTAAACTAAATGGCGCTGATTACGTTACTATTGACGGATCTAATTCAGGCGGAACAACAAAAGATCTTACTATCAGTAATACTAATGCTGGAACATCTTCTGCCGTTATTTGGGTGGGCAGTTCTTCTGCTTCCGACGGAGCAACGCATAATACTGTTAAAAACTGTATAATTACCGGAAACGATCCAAACACTACATTAGGCGGAATCATTTCTTCCAGCGGTACAACTATTGGCTCAGCGGCAGAAGCTGCGAACTCCAACAATACATATCAGAATAACACAGTAAATAAATGCTACTATGGAATAGGAGCAGTAGGTGCAGCAGCAGGTGAAAGCGGCACAACAATATCGAATAACCTTATTGGTTCTGTGACCCCTGCCAGCAAAATAGGAAATGTAGGTTTATTTATTTCTAACCAAACAAATGCCGTTGTTTCCAACAATACAATTTTTGGAGTTACAACAAGCAGTACAAGCACCACTTCTGGCATCCTCGTTGGGGGGGCTATTTCAGGCGGAAGCATAAGTGGTAATAAAATAAGTGATATTAAGAATACTAATTCAACCGGTTATGGCTGCAATGGTATTTTATTAACTGCTTCATCCACGACTTCTAATCTTACCATTTCTAATAATATGATTTGGGACATTGCAGGATATGGATTCTCAGCGGACGGAGCAGCAGATAATGGATATGGAATAGCAGCAGATGGCGGGGGCGGTTATAATATTTATTTCAATACGGTTTCGATGAATACTGATCAAACCAGCACTTCGGGATTGCCTGCTGCATTTAATGTTACAAGCGGAGTAACAGCTGCAAATTCATTGGATGTGCGTAATAATATTTTTTCAAACACACAAACTGTTGGAACCGACAGGTTTAGTATTATTTGCGAAGCTGCAAACAACGTATTCTCAAATATTAATTATAATGATTATCAAAGCGGAGCTGATTTAGGTTCGTTTGCAGGAAGCAACACCGCAACCCTTACTGCATGGCAAAGCGCTACAGGCAAAGATGTAAATTCTATATCTGTTGCTCCTGTATTTACATCTGCATCAGATCTTCATCTTGTAGTTGGCAGCAATTGCGCTATTGATCATAGGGGTACTCCAATAACAGGCATTACAACTGATATTGATAACGATACTCGTAATGCAGGTTTTCCGGATATCGGTGCAGATGAGTTTTTAAACCCTGCGCCGATATTAAGCAGTACATTAACTCCAACAGCAATATGCAGCGGAGCAGCATTCATTTACACAGCTGTCAGTATAACACCAAGTGTATCTTTCACATGGAGCCGTGCAGCTATAACTGGTATAACAGAGGCTGCAGCAAGCGGTACATCCAATGTAAGTGAAATTCTTACTAATACTACGGGTGCGCCAATAAATGTTACGTATGTTTATACAACTACAGCAACAATTTGCAGCAACATAGAAAACGTTGTGGTTACAGTAAATCCAAAACCAAGTTTGAGCAGTACAGTAACTCCTCCGACAATATGCAGCGGAACAGCTTTCAGTTATACAGCAACAAGCTCAAGTTCAAGTCCTTCTTTTACTTGGATAAGAGCGACAGTAGCGGGCATCAGCCAGGCAGGCACAAACGGCAATGGGAATGTTAATGAAACTCTAACAAATACTACCCTGTCACCAATAAACGTCACGTATATATACACAATTACTGCTAACGGATGCACTAATGCTCCGGGGCAGAATGTATATGTAACTGTAAGCCAAATACCGGTATTAAGCAGCAGTTTAACACCATCTGTGTGCAGCGGAACAAATTTCAGCTACACTGCTACGAGTGCAACACCAGGCGTAAGTTTTACATGGAGCCGCGCAGCTGTTTCAGGTATTACTCAGCCGGGAACTTCAGGTAACGCGAATGTTAGTGAAATATTAACAAACACTACAGCCGCGCCTATCAACGTAACTTACGTTTATACTACTAATGCCGGAGGCTGCTCAGGAGGCAGTCAAAATGTAGTTGTAACTGTTAATCCAATACCAACAGTAAGTTTTTCAACCTTCCCTGCTCCTGTTTGCCAGCAATCACAGCCATTTGCATTGACCGGAGGTACACCTGCAGGCGGGACTTATGCAGGTCCGGGTGTCAGTGCTGGAATGTTTACTCCGGCTAATGCAGGAACAATAGGCTCAAAAACAATCACTTATACTGTGACTGTAAGCGGATGTGCAAATGCTGCGTCGCAAACATTAACACTTGAAAACTGCACTGGCATTGAAGAAAATTCATCCGCTCAGGAAGTTACTATTTATCCGAATCCAAACAGCGGCAGCTTTAACATAGCATTCAGTACTGCAGATTTCAGCGAGTTGTTAATCAGTATTGCTGATATACAAGGTAAAGAAGTATATTTTGAACAGGATAAGAACATTACTAATGATTACAGCAAACAAATAAATATAAAGAATTTAGCAAAAGGGATCTACTTCATTAAATTAAGTATGGATTCTGATGTTAAAATACAAAAGCTGGTTATTGAGTGATTGCCATGAAAAAATAAACAAAGGCCCATTCTTTTTTGATAAGAATGGGCTTTTTTTTATTGGCCTGTTTGTAAATGGCAAATAAAAAAAATCGTAAAAATATACAAATCGAAAATATTATATTAGAGCAATCCACGGGCAATATATTGATAAAACCATTTATCAATATATATTAATCCAATCTTAAATAACAACCCGCTTTCTCGACTCCGGTCGAAATAGCCAGCGCGAAGCCGTTTCGAGCGGAGTCGAGAAAGCGCGGGGCATAATTGAATTGGACTCTTTTATAATATAATTGGATTAAAATAAAATCCACCATTAGAGATGAAATTGTAAATATATTCAACACAAAAACATTTCCCAGAGAGGTTTTATTTTAAATACCTTTGTTCTTCAGAAAATGAAAGCGAAATCACGTATACTAATTATTGACGATGAAGAAAAACTTCGCAGCCTCTTTGGCCGGATTATTAAATCTGAGGGGTTTGAAGTATTTGAAGCGGCAGACTGTAAATCAGGGTTAAAGAGAATGGAGCATGAAAGCGTTGATGTAGTGCTTTGTGATGTTAAGCTTCCTGACGGCAACGGCGTAGAATTGACAAACATAATTAAAGCCCGGCATCCATTAACTGAAGTTATTCTTCTGACTGCTTACGGAAACATTCCTGATGGAGTGCAGGCTATTAAAAATGGAGCTTTCGACTATATTGTTAAAGGAGATGATAATGAAAAAATAATTCCGTTGTTATATCGGGCTATTGAAAAGGTCCAATTACAAAAACGTGTAAAAGAGCTGGAGAAAAGGGTTGGCGAAAAATTTTCGTTCGATTCTATAATCGGCAACTCAAAAGCCATTCAACAAGCTATTGAGTTAGCACGGAAAATTGCGCCAAACGATATTACGGTTTTATTGACAGGTGAAACAGGGACTGGAAAAGAAGTATTCGCTCAAGCTATTCATCAGTCTAGCTGCAGGGCAGGAAAATCATTTGTAGCGCTGAACTGCAGTACTTTCAGTAAAGAAATTATAGAAAGTGAATTGTTCGGGCACAAGCAGGGAGCATTCACCGGAGCAATAAAAGATAAAAAAGGATTGTTGGAACAAGCCAACGGGGGTACTTTGTTTTTAGATGAAATTGGAGAAATGCCTTTGGAGCTGCAGGCCAAATGGTTACGGGTATTGGAAACAGGGGAATTCATTAAATTAGGCGATACTGAACCTATCAAAGTAAATTTCCGGCTGATAGCTGCCACTAACAAAGATTTGAAAACTGAAAGTGAAGAACACCGGTTTAGACTTGATTTATATTTCAGGTTGAACATTTTTCAAATTCACCTACCGCCTTTAAGAGAACGAAGAAAAGATATTGAGGAACTTGCAGCTTTTTTTGTACAACAGTTTTCATCTAAGACTAATAAAAAATTGTTAAACATCAGCAAAGAGTATTTACAAAAATTAGAGCTCTATCAATGGCCGGGTAATATCCGTGAATTAAAAAATGTAATTGAACGCAGTGTGATTTTATCTAATGGCGATACATTAACTGATTCATTGCTTCCTTATGAAATGCAGCATCAACAGCCGAACACCAATGGCACTCTCTCCGCTTTTTCTATGGCAAGTATAGAGAAATTACATATTCAAAAAGTATTAAACTACTCAAAAGGCAATAAAGCTGAAGCAGCCCGATTGTTGGAAATTGGTATAGCGACTCTCTATCGTAAAATGGAAGAATACGGATTAAATTAATAAGTTATTATTTTGATTGATAGACTTTTTTATATCAAATTGTGCATGGTCAAATTCAAGTTGGCATATCGAAACAATATGATATCGTTATTCAATGTCGTTTAGTTAAGAAGCCCTCGCACATATTTCGACAGGCTCAATATGACCAGCGCACGATCAGTCTGAGCTTGTCGAAGACTATGGATTGGCATTTGTTAGAACAAGTCTTAACTAAACGAGATTGTATTGTTATTTCGAATTCGATGGTTAGTTAGTTTTTTTTAAATGAAAAAATGGAAAATAATAATTTAAAGAACTTAACATTTGCTGGTTTCTTAGTATCTATAGGAATTGTATTTGGAGATATTGGAACATCCCCTCTTTACACTTATACAGCAATCATTGGTACACAAACAATAACAGAATTAGTTGCGCTTGGAGGCGTTTCAGCAATTTTCTGGACGCTGACCTTTCAAACAACTATTAAATATGTGTTTATCACTTTACGTGCTGATAACAAAGGCGAAGGAGGTATCTTCTCCCTTTATACATTAATCAGACGATATAAAAGATGGCTGTTATTCCCTGCTATCGCGGGAGGCAGTTTTTTATTGGCTGACAGTATTATTACCCCTCCTATTTCCGTTTCATCAGCTGTTGAAGGTTTAAAGCCAAGCTTCCCAGCTTTACCGATTATTCCAATTGTGCTGACAATAATTGTTTTATTATTTATAATCCAGCAGAAAGGAACATCTTTTTTGGGGAAATTGTTTGGGCCTGTTATGTTAGTTTGGTTTTCTATGATCGCTGTTTTAGGAATCGTTGAACTTTCGGGGAACCTAACTGTTTTTAAAGCCCTGAACCCATATTATGCATATAGGCTATTAACCGAATATCCCGGTGGATTTTGGCTGTTAGGGGGTGTGTTCCTTTGTACAACTGGGGCGGAAGCCTTATATTCTGATTTGGGGCATTGCGGCAGAAGGAACATTCAGATCAGTTGGCTTTATGTAAAGTTATGTTTAATACTTTGTTATTTTGGTCAGGCAGCTTGGCTGTTAAAACATGTTGGAACCATTTTAACAGATGTAAGTCCATTTTTTGGATTAGTACCCCAATGGTTTATTTTTCCAGCAATAGCCGTTGCTGCCTTGGCAACCATTATAGCCAGCCAGGCATTAATAAGCGGATCCTTCACTCTTGTGGCAGAAGCTATCCGCTTGAATTTATGGCCCAAATTGAGAGTAATTTTCCCTACCGAAATAAAAGGACAAATTTATATTCCAACAATTAATTGGCTGCTAATGGCGGGATGTTGTGGTGTAGTACTGTTTTTTAAAGAATCCAAAAATATGGAGGCAGCTTTCGGTTTATCAGTTACCTTAACAATGTTAATGACAACCATATTATTAAGTTTTTATTTGTACATTAAAAAAGTAAACAGAATAGCTGTATTTACATTACTGCTGATTTTTCTTACCATTGAAGGAGCCTTTCTTATAGCGAATCTTAAAAAATTTATGCACGGCGGTTGGGTGACTTTGTCGCTTGGAATTTTAATATTTGTTATTATGTACATTTGGCACAGAGCAAGCGAGATTAAACATAACCTCCAAAAATTGGTTGATATTGGACCTTATCTTCCAATTTTAAAAGAATTAAGTAATGATTCTACGGTTCCAAAATACGCTACTAATTTAGTTTACCTCACATCTTCGGGCAATCCTTCAAAAATTGAAGAAGGTATAATCCACTCTATTCTTTATAAACAACCCAAACGTGCCGACATTTTCTGGTTAGTCCATATTGAGGTAATAGATGCTCCTTATCACATGTCTTATAAAGTTAACATAATAGCACCGGAGGACGTAGTTCATGTTTCTTTTAAATTAGGATTTAGAATTGCTCCGAAAATAAATTCTTTGTTCAGAGTGGTAGTTGAGGAAATGGTAAAAAATAATGAAGTAAATATTCACAGTAGGTACGCTTCTCTCGATAAACATAATATTTCAGGTGATTTCAGATTTGTGATTATACAGCGTTTTTTATCGTTTGAAAATGAATTATCGTTTACAAATGATTTCATTTTAAAAGTATATTTCTTTTTAAGGAAAATAAGTTTGCCCGATGAAAAGGAATATGGATTGGATTACAGCAATTTAACAATTGAAAAATCGCCTTTAATACTTGGTTCTCCAAAACTCTCATCCCTTATAAGGGAAATTTAGCCATAACAGCGGAGGTAGAAAAAGAACAAAACCTGAAGCAATATGTTTTCCAAACACTATGTTTGCTACCTTAAGTGTTTTGAAATCGTAAACCAATGTCGTTTAGTTAAGAAGCCATCGCACATATTTCGACAGGCTCAATATGACCAGTGCGCAGTCAGTCAGAGCTTGTCGAAGACTGTGGGCGGATGTTTTTTCCTTAACTAAACGACATTGAATCGTAAAATATAAGAATACGGATTAAATTTAATTAACAAACTCTCATTTTGAGAAAAGCCTATCATTTTGATAGGCTTTTTTTATGGAAATTTTCTGACACTAAATCTAGGATTGGGATACACCTCACTAAATATGCGGATTGTATGTTTTTTTGCTTCTTCATCAAATCATTGGAACAGGTTTTGGCATACGGCACCTGACATGAGTAAAAGAAAATTCAATTTCAAGGAAACATTGATAATAGTTTTTGCCTGGTTATTTGCATTATCTCTACTCATTATCGCGTAT
>CAISYK010001148.1 GCA_903889605.1 uncultured Bacteroidota bacterium | reverse complement strand
AGCGATGTAAAAATGGAATACAGCGGATACAAAACATTAAAAACAGAGCAGGGTAATTTATTGGTTAGCGGCAATCATTTATCAATTTTGGATCATGCGCCAATAGCCTTTTATAAAACTAACGGTGAAAAAATACAATGCAGCTTTGATTTAAACAATGGTATAGTGCAATTCTCTGCCGGTTCTTACGATGAGCTTAAAGAAACCATAATTGATCCTTGGATTGTGGCATCACCAATTTGTCCCAGTAAAGTTTATGATATTCAAAAAGACTTAGCCGGCAATGTTTATGTAAACGGCGGGGCACCTGGTTCTGCTGTTGTTCAAAAATATTCATCAGCCGGAGCACTGCTTTGGACATATAACTATGCACCTATGTATATGGGTGATATTGCAACCGATAATGCCGGTAATACAGTTGTTTTATGGGGATGCTGCGGCGGGGAACGTTTTCGGTTAGACCCTTCCGGCGGGGTATTATGGAGCACCAGCGGCGGATATGAACATTGGCGATTGTCTTACGACACTTCCAAAACTATTTTGAGTGTCGGCGGATATTTTACCTCCGGAGGAAATAACTTAGGAAGGTTAGACCCCAACACTGGCAATGTTACCAATCAAATAAATTACGGGCTTGAAACACGTTCAATTGTTACTGATTTAAATGGTGACATTTACTCACTGCATGTAACTTTTGGTGCAGGGGGCAATACCGCATCAAATTTTTTGAATAAAACTTTATCTAATTTTACCCCATCCTTAAGTATTCCATCGGGTTATACTATGGATGAATATGGTTTTAATTATGCTCCAGGCCAGTTTATTGGATTTAACGGCATTGCCGTTCAGCGATGCCTGCTGTATACTTATGACGGGCTTACCATCAATGCCTGGAAGAAATGTGATTTAACATTATTCGGTTCGGTAAATACTGCCGGCGGTGTTTCACAGAACTGCGGAGGTATAACAGTAGACCCATGTTATAATGTATATGCGGGAAGCACAACTGGTATTCATCAGTATGATTTATTTTTAAATCCAATCAGCAGTATAAATACGCCAAATACTGTTTATGATTTAATTTATGCCGGAGCAAGCGACTTTCTCGCCTGCGGTGAAGGATTTATTGGGTCTTATCACTTTGGAAATATTTCCTGCGATCCAAGTGTTAACCCTTGCACCAATGCAAATATTACAGCATTACCTCCAACCGTTTGCCTCGGTGATTCTACTATCCTTACTCTAAATACAGTTGGTCTCGGAGGAAACACTGAATGGTATCGTTCTTCCTCGCCAACTGGTCCATGGAGTTTAATCCCGGGAGTTTCTGGAAACAGTTATGTTTTCACGCCTGCTGCAGCAGACACATTTTACTTTGAGACTAAAATTATCTGCGGAACAGATACAAATACAACCAGTGTTATTACTGTACAAGCCTCTGCTGTTCCAACTGCCTTGATTACCGGAAATACCCCTATTTGTGCAGGCGAAAACGTTACATTAACAGGTTCTGGAATAGGAACATTCCTATGGTGGAATACCTCAAATACTTCTTCAACTTTGACAGTAAGCCCTATGGATACTACAACCTATGTATTAGAGGTAACAAATACTCTAGGATGCACCGATACCGCTATGGCAAAGGTCGTTGTATTCTCCAAGCCTATTGCTGATTTCAGCCCTTCTGATGTTTGTTTAAATAAAACACTCAGCTTTAATAACATATCAAGCATTGCTGCCGGAACTATTACCGGATGGTCATGGGACTTCGGTGATGTCAGCCCATTTGTTTTTATTCAGAGTCCGAGCCACTTATACACTAGTTTAGGCGTCTTTCCGGTTACATTAATTGTTACAAGTAATAATGGCTGTAAAGATACTATTTCAAAAAACACAACAGTTCATATTTTGCCGGATGCACAATTTTCAACGGATAATGTCTGCAAAGGAAGCATTGTGCCTTTCAATGATTTATCGAGCCTTGCAGGTACGGATGTGCTGCAGATATGGTCATGGAATTACGGTGACGGAAGCCCCGGCAACAATAATCAAAATAACCTGCATGTATATTCTTCTGTTGGAACTTATACAGCTCAGCTTTTGGTTATTTCCAATTTCGGCTGCAGGGATTCTGTGACCCATACTGTTACCATAAATCCAAACCCCGTTGTAAATTTTTCCGCTCCTGATACAGCAGGCTGCAATCCTTTATGCGTAAATTTT
>CAISYK010001147.1 GCA_903889605.1 uncultured Bacteroidota bacterium | reverse complement strand
TTTTTGATTTTGTTTTTTTAGGCTAACTGTAATGGTAGAATCGGCTGGAGAATATTTTACTGCATTTTCGAAGAGGTTGATAATAATAGATGGGAAATTTGTTCTGTCAAACCCCATATAAATATCCGGCTCAATATTTAAGACTGCTTTTTGTTTAAAATTAGACGCTTTGATGGTTTGATTCATTATATCAGTAATGTATTCAGAAAGATTATAGTTTTCCTTATGGAGTATATAAACATTGTTATCAATCTTTGCTGCCAGCAAAATGTTTTCCACTAAATTATTTAAACGTTCGGTATCATAGATGGCATTTGCAATAATTTCTTTTTGTTTTTCCCTGGTAAGTTCGTGTTTTTGAAGTGTCTGTAATTGAAGTTTGGCTGATGCAATCGGCGATTTTAATTCATGAGTAACGGATAACAAAAAATTTTGCTGCTGTTTCGAAAGCTCCTCTTCCCGTTTAAAAGTTTTCCTGATTTGAAATATCCCTAAAAATAAAATCCCAATAAAAACAATCCCTTCCCCTGAAATCATTATCCATCGTTTGTGCAGTTTTTCATGAAGTTCATTACTTTTTAATACTTTCTCATGATTGGAACTTGCCATCAATAAATTAATTTCTATCTTCAGATTATAAATTTCATTATTAAGTTTTACCATTGAAAAACTCCACCAGCAAAATTGAATTATCACATAGATAACAAGCAGGTAGAACCAAAATAATACGCGCGATTTTTTATGGGATGGATTCATTTAACAAAGATAATAATAGATATGAGATACCTGCTATTGAAATAGAGCATAAGCAGGGCTGTTAAGGCAAAAAATAAATTTTACCACTGAGACACATAGATTCAAAAGTTTTATTTGTGTTTTTTTCGGATACCACAATTTAACTTGGGCTACTTTGAAAGCTGAGAATATTATTTCGGTGGCTCAAAGAAGGTACGCCAGGTGTTTTGATAAACAAACAGGCAAAATAAAGACCAATAAATTTTGCAGCAGCAGAATAAAGATTGAGGCCGCCAAAGTCTTTTTTAATGTAATTTTACCCATGAAATTTTACTATATGCCAAAAAATATAAATTATATGAGATTTATAATACACGTAATTTTTCCAATTTCAGCAATTATTTTGGGAACTTTATTAATAATGTATAGTGCAACAAATCACGGAACTATTATCCGCTTAATTTTGGGAGGCTCAATTTTTTTACTTTCAATATTACCGATGTACTATTTTTTCTGTAAAATATATCCTGACTCAAACAATATTGGTATCCCGCCGCAGTTTGTTCCAAAATCGGAGCTATCACAAATTGGAAAAGCCAAAGAAACTAAAGCATATGAAAATACTGCAGGTTTAGCTTATTTTGCTTTTGCTCTGGGAGCTTTCTTATGGTATTATTTACCTGTAAAATATACAAAAAATGAATTATTAAAATATGGAACAGAAACTACGGCAAAAATAACAGGAGAAGAGTTTTCGAAAATAGACTTTGGGTCGGTTAAGTATTATAAGTTTAAAGACAAATTAGGAAATAGGCACGAGGGGTATTTTAAAGATCATCGTTTGAAAATGGGAGATTCAATAAACGTTATATATTCATCAAATCGACCAGAAATAAATGTTGCGCAAAATTAAATACTTTTAACCTGAGTTCGATTGTTAATTTAGGCAAAAGCCCAATAATAACAAGATTTATAAAATACACACATTGAATGGCTCAGCTATTATTTCAAACAATTTAACAATTTGCCTGGAGGGTTGCCACGGTCTTCAGACCGTTTAGTTTAAATTGACAATCGGATCATGGTTAATAACAAAAAAACACCGCTTTGAGTTATTTTTTCTTGCTGTTTGTTCTAAGGCAGATAAATCTGCTTATTGTTAAATTGTGTTTATAAACATCGGCTGAACGGTTACCTGCAATAATAAAATTATATCCATAACTGAGCCTGTAAAGGGCTGAATTTTCACGATCCCCTATTGAATAACTATAACCATTTCGAAATAGATTTATAATTGTGAAATATGATACCGCAGGCTGTATGTAAAGATTAAATTTAGAACCTGTGAAATGGCTTGAAATTTTTGCGCCTATCAAAAAGTCTTTCCATAGCCCGGTTGATGAACCATAGCCTAAATAAGCACTTACCGCATCAGTGGTGCCGCGAACAATACCGTACTGGTAATTAACATCCAAAAGCATATTTGTGGTTTTCAGATGATTCACATAAGATGCTATGCCCAAATTTATCATGGGCTTATTTGAGATCTGAGAAATTTCAAGGTTAAGCCCAATCTGGGTTATATCAGGCTGCTGATAAAAAACAAAATCAATCCATTTAGGTGAAGAGTAGTCAAAAACAGCATTCCAGCCATATTGCATATGTATGAAACGGGCTGCACCCACTCGTGCAAATTCCGGGCTGAGAATATTTTTGCGGTGCCCCAAAGAAGAAACACCATTATCTATCAATAAATCAAGCGCAATATTTAAACCCTTCCGGGCACCGTAATCACAATTTTCACCAGTGATATTACCATAGCTGAATGGCTGAAAAACAGCAAATCTGGCATCATACCCCGAATGACCCGCGCTGCCTGTAATGCCTGAAAATATAGAATGTATAAAAGCTGAGCCCCAAAGGTTAGGCGAAGGCCTTAATGGTTCTTTCGCATTTTGACTGCATAGAGTTTTTATAAGTGAATTTTCAAAACCGCCTTTGTTAGAGATTGGTTCAATATATATCCGTGAAAATTTTGGGCCATACATTCTTGACAAATTCATAAACCGTATACTTTGGCGAACCTGCCTGCCCATATACAGCGAAAACCACGCTGTATTTGCCGAGCGCCATTCTTTTTTAGTCCACTCTTTTCTGCCGTTTTTGAAGTAATCGGGATAATCCTGACAATATAAATTGTTAGAAACAGCCAAAATCAAAGTCAGCAGAGAAATTCTCATTTTATTAATTGGCGGTAAGGATTTGCGAGGTGAAAAAACATATTTAATGCAAGCTTAGTTCAGGTTTAGCGATTGTATATATTATGGCAACACTCATAGAAAAAATTTATTTTCAAAAATGAATTGACAAACACTTTGAGCTTATTTCTAAATCAATAAAATTAGGATTGATATATCAATGTCGTTTAATTAAGGAAATCAAATACCCTCACACTTTCTCGACTCCGCTCGAAATGACTACCAACACAGCCAGTTCGAGCGGAGTCGAGAAAGTGTGAGGATGTTTCATTAGGAAATATTCTTAACAAAACGACATTGATTGATATAATTTAAACCATACTCTTTGATTGCAGCAAATAATATGCATTTTTTAAAGAAACGCGGCAAAAGTTTGTGTTTTTTTATTCAGTCTGGTGAGATACGAATCTTGGATAAGGGTGAATGTCAAACTTCTAATATGTTTATGTATTGTTAATGCCGTGCCGTAGTTCAATCATCAATAATGTCTGCTTCAAATAGTGACGCCAAATCATCTATGGACTTATTTCTTTCAATTATAAAACCAATAACCGACCAAATATAAGCAAGCAATAACATAACAAAGGAAACCACAGCCCATACATTGAGTTTCCAGTCAATTAATGCTTGTGTTGTGTTAACAAAAAAAACAAACCCCAAAATTATACCCAAAATATATAAAAATACTTCAATTTGAATTTTCAGTTTCATTTTTACTATTATTGCTGTTCCATCAAAGTCATTCTTTATTACGCCATTAATTTCTGGAATCAAGCCATCATAGGTGGACACATTTCTGTGTATGTCAAAAGTTTGACCGCGTATTTCTCCCGCGTATTTATTTGTCGAAAAAAAGTATATACCTTCAGGTTTGATTAATTTGGAAAGCCGTTTAATTATTTCATCCTCTTTCAGTTTTGTTTTAAATGTAAAATTATTGATTGGCAGGAGTGACATAGTTTTGCTGTTTGTTATCTGTTTTTTTTGCGGATGGATGTTTAAAACACCTTAAAAATTATTATTGGAAAATCATTACCATAGCCCAAACTGGCCGGTATTGTGCCGTACTTTTATATTTTTGTGTTACCTAATGCACTTTAATCTGAAGATAAGCACCCAATTCTTTTACTGTAATCTTTTGGTCACTATTATCGGCTCCAACCTTATTGAAGATAAAGAGCCATCAAAATAGCAGTTAATATACCCACTGCTATACATCCTGCATTAATTAGAAAATCATTTCGATCATCCTTTCTACGACGCTCTGCTTTATCCTTTTCCCAACGTTCTTCACTTAATCTATCATTCTCGGCTTTTTCTCTTGCTAATTTTTCATTTTGTACTCTCTCCTGTTCAGCTTTTGCTCTTTCATTAGATTTCTTTAATCTCTTTTCAGCAGCCAAATCCACAACTTTAAAATCACCATTCAACATATTGACGAAAACACTGATTTCATCATCTTTCTTTATTGTGATATTTTTTTCAATAACTTTCTGGTTAAAAGAAAAGATTACTTTGTAATTCCCTTGCGGGACTTTCTCAAGAATCCACTCATCTTTAGTCTTAAGTTTATTGTCAATGCCTTCAATTTCAGGTATACTGATTTTTATTTCAATCGGCACAGATTGTACAATAAGTTTACCCGTTTCAACTACGGCTTTCTTTTCTGTCTGGCCGGTATTTCCCTGTTCACTAATATACACACTGTGCTTGGTAAATGGTTTTACTTTGTAAGAAAACACTTCTCCCGCTTTAACGTTTATCGTTTCCTCAAAAGGGGTATATCCTTCTTTTTCAATTTTAATTAAATTTTTGCCTGCGGTTACATTTTCAATAATATAACCATTATACTCAACAGTTGTTTTCCCCTTAAACTGATTGTTCAGGTATACAGAAAGATCCGGTTCGCCGGTCACTTGAATGTAAGCAGTTTGTGCCTGAATAAGCTGACTGCCAAATGTAATAATCACTAAGGTCAGAATTTTTTTCATTTTGTTTTTTTATTTAAGTTTAATTTATTTTCAACCCATATAATTGCCCGTCATTTTTAGAAATTAACCAAATATTGTTTTCATTAAACATTATTTTATGGGCATTCCATTTGCTGAGATTATATTCACGCAAGGTATTGCTTTTTTTCAAAATCATCTCAACATCTTTTACCGGGACCAAATTCGCAGTATGGTTCTGATTTCACCCTGCCGTTTTAATTAATAATAATAATTTATTTTTTGCCATTTTCTTCCAAATTAAATTCCTGCTTAGGTTCTTCATTATCCTGATAACTCATACCTATTTTTACCTTTGGGGAGTCAATTTTTTTTGCGATGTTCCTCCCGATGCAAACTATTCAACAATCCTTTTTCCGTTAGGGTTTAAATAATAGTGGTGGCTAATTTACCTTTGGAGTTGTTCGCGTGAACTCAGTTTTAAAATCCCCGTTCATCATATTGATAAAAACTTTATAAACATCATTTTCCTTAATTTCAATAGTTTTTTCAATAATCTTTTGATTATAAGTAAATCGAATTACATAGCTTCCTTCGGTAATATTATCTACAATCCATTCATCTTTAGTTTTGATTTTATTGTCAACACCTTCAATGGAAGGAATGCTTATCTTAATTTCTATGGGCACCGACTGAACAATAAGTTTACCGGTCTTTACTTTTGCCTTTTGTTCGGTCTGGCCAGTATTTCCCTGCTCACTAATGTAAACGCTGTGTTTGGTAAACGGTTTTACTTTATAGGCAAATACTTCTCCTGACTTCACAGTAATGGTCTCCTCAAAAGGAGTATATCCATCTTTAGCAATTTTAATAAGATTGTTGCCTGGGCTTACATTTTCAATGATATACCCATTGTATTCAACAGTAGTTTTACCCTTAAACTGATTGTTCAGGTATACAGAAAGATCCGGCTCGCCGGTCACTTGAATGTAAGCAGTTTGTGCCTGAATAAGCCGGCAGCCAATTATAATAATCACTAAGGTCAGAATTTTTTTCATTTTGTTTTTTTATTTTAAGTTAAATTATTAATTTATATTCAATCCATTTTCAACCCATACAATTGCCCGTCATTTTTAGAAATCAGCCAAATGTTGTTTTCGTCAAGCATTATTTGATGGGCATTCCATTTGCTGAGATTATATTCACGCAAGGTTTTGTTTTTTTCAAAATCATAAACAGCTAAACTGTTTTTATAGAAAAACCAGACTGTATTGTTTTCAATTTTCAGTATTTCCATGTATTCATTATCGCCGGGTTCCGGCAGACTGAGTATTTTTTCAATTTCTATACTTTTTTTAATTTTCTTATTATTACCAATAATCAGCATTTTTTCGCCTCCTAAAACAATTGTTTTGTCCACGGCATATTTCCATTTTACTTCGGCATTGCTTCCAAACTGCTTTTCGATAAACTGTTCTGTTATTTCGTAATTATCATGGGTTAAAATTTTAAACTTTTTGATACAAATAATATCCGGGACAAAAATGTCCGGTTTTTCACCGCAGGTGCTGTCCATTAATTGTCCCTTATAATTTATTTCAAACCAATTATTTTCTTCGGCATTTGCAAAAATTTTATTTTTTAAGAAATATGGCTGGGCATCCACTCCATGTGCAATAAATTTTTTCCAGATAATGTTATTGGTTTTTAAATCATAAGCCATAATTTGCCCGCCTTCCCCGTCAGAAAGCGCAGTACAATACATTATTGAATCTTTGAAAAAGGGTTTAGTGTTTAGGGGCTCAATAGAAAGCGTTTGAATAAGTTTCCCTGAAGATAAATCTAGCCGGACGCATTTCTGTTTTTCATTTATGTAGCAGCCGACTATTACACTGCTTCCATAAATATAAGGCGTTCTATTGGTCTTTCTGCCAGCATCAAACTCCCAGTCTTTAGTACCAGTTTGTTTATTATAACTAAATATTTTATAGTTGTTGGCATTAAATATCACCTGGTTTTTATCAATATTAAAGGTTGAATAAAAATCAGAAAGATTTTTCTCTGTAAAGGTGATATTACTTGAGAAAAACGGCTTTGGCACAATGGCTGTATCCTGCGCTTTTACAGATAAAATAAAAGCCAATAATATGAATAGTGTTGTTAGTTTTTTCATTCTGAAATAATATTTTTTGTTATTATATTTTTCTATTTAATGTTTCTTGTTGTAAGGCCGAAACGCATTTTTCTAATTTCTAACGCTGATGACGCTGATTGTTATGATTAGATATGATTTTATATGTGTTCATCATATATATCTGCGTTATCTGCGTTCCAATACATGTTCATTACCTTATTACGCGGGTATTTTATTCACAAATTTCATCAATCCATTTTTGATCAATCTTGCCATCCTTATTTATATTGAAAACTGCACCTATTGCACAGCCATTTGGGCCTATAGAGTCAATGGTATATCTGTAATCGAAGCCCATATTTATTGGTTCGCCAAGAATTTGCTTTACGTATGCAGTATCTGCACCTAATTTCATTAGTTCAACCACTTTGCTTAAACTTTCATAATCATTGTTTTTTTGATAATGTTTACCAAATTTTTCAATTTCTGTATTGGAGCTGCAGCCAAATAAAACAATGATAGGTAACAGATATTTGCTGATTTTTTTCATAATATTTATGTTTCTTTAATTATCACAGCGAAGTACGAATTTTTTACTAACATACGAAATGATGGATGTTCGTATGCTCACACAAATTAGTACTTCGTTGGATTTTCAGGCAGTTCAAAATAAATTTTTCAGAAACTATTTTACGTATCTCATTTACATTAATAATTTTCCACATCACATTTGGATCGCCGACACATGCATAACATCCTTAGATCGTTAAAATTGGCTTACCTGTTATTTCAGAATATTTTCTGGCTTGCTCCAAATCA
>CAISYK010001146.1 GCA_903889605.1 uncultured Bacteroidota bacterium | reverse complement strand
TTTACAAAAGTGATTAAAATGGTAAAATCACCTAAAACGGGAGCTTATTCATTTAAACAAGAAATCGTTCACAACGATCACATAAAAGATTTTTTAGCTTCTAAATAAAATTTTGTGCGCTATACTATTTATAAAGGCTTCCTAAAAAAAGGGAGCTTTTATTGTTTGCGGACGTTTCACTAAATTCAATTTTAAACTTTTAAACTTTAAACTTTTTCCAGATGGGTATTTTCAGTTTTTTTAGCAGAGAAAAAAAAGAGAGTTTAAATAAAGGACTTTTTGTTACTAAACAAAGTTTTTTCAGTAAACTGGCAAACGCTATTTTAGGAAAAGCTGTTGTGGATGATGAGGTACTCGATAATTTGGAGGAAATACTTTTGACCTCTGATGTCGGCGTTGATACTTCATTGCGCATCATTGACCGCATTAAAAAACGCGTCGCCCAACAGCGCAAAGTCGAGACATCAAAACTCAACGAAATTTTACGCGAAGAAATAGCCGAACTTTTAGTTTCAAACGGAATGGAAGAAAAAGGTGATTTCGATTTGCCTTCCAATAAAAAACCATACGTAATAATGGTTGTAGGAGTCAATGGAGTTGGTAAAACCACGACTATTGGTAAGCTGGCTTATCAATTCAAAAAAGCAGGTAAAATTGTTGTGATAGGCGCAGCAGATACTTTCCGCGCAGCTGCTGTAGATCAGATTAAAATTTGGGCTGAACGCACAGGTACTATTCTTGTATCTCAGGGAATGAATGCCGATCCTGCTTCAGTAGCCTATGACACACTTACTTCAGCTGTTGCAAAAAATGCGGATGTTGTAATTATTGATACTGCCGGCAGGCTGCACAATAAAGTGAATTTGATGAATGAGCTAAGCAAAATTAAAAATGTGATGCGCAAAATCATTCCGGATGCACCTCATGAAATATTATTAGTATTAGATGCTTCTACAGGTCAAAATGCTATTGAACAATGCAGGCAATTTACTGCGGCAACGGATGTAAATGCTTTGGCATTAACAAAACTGGACGGCACTGCTAAAGGTGGCGTTGTTATAGGCATTTCAGATACTTTTAAAATACCTGTTAAATATATTGGAGTTGGAGAAAAAATGGAAGATTTACAAGTATTCAATAAAAATGAATTTGTGGATTCTTTATTTAAGCAATAATAATTGCTTTTTTCTCATACTATTTTATGAAATTTATTATAAATGCGAAAATTAATTAATTCTATAATTCAACTTGGATTAAGTAATGAGCTTCCATTTAACCAACAGAATAAAATACGCATTTTTAACACTTCCAGCCTTTTTGTTTCCTCACTTGTTTTTTTCTATGCTCTTTTAGGAGTATACTTCCATTATTATATTGCCGTATCATTTACTATTTTCGAATTTCTAACCCTACAGATTGGATTATTTCTGATATATAAAAAAAGTACAATACTGCATTTCATTCTGTTATAATTACAAATTTTCTTTTTGTTTTTGCAAGCTCCATGATATTCGGAGAAAAAGCCCAAATACATATTTACTTGCTCTTTATACCGATAGCTGTGATTATTTTATTCGACAAATTAAAAATTATTATTCCATATTTTAT
>CAISYK010001145.1 GCA_903889605.1 uncultured Bacteroidota bacterium | reverse complement strand
ATTTAATGTTTTGGTAAACAAAACAGGTTCGCTTATTTTTTCTTCTAATTCCATTTTAACAAATTTTTATTTTACCCGTTACCGCACTATTAATTAAAGTGGCTTTGTATTCTTTTAGCTTATCTATTTCTTGCTCTTCGAGGGAAATAGCGGTGGCGATTTTTTGGTTAATATTTTCAATTCTTCATTTTTCATTTAGCTCAATATTCAAATATTTCTAAGAATTAGACTCATATTCCTCATCCCATTCTTCCAATTCATCTTCATTGGCAATATAATCGCCATAACTTAAAAAATTTGGGTCATCGTTATCCAATTCCATTCGCAGCATATCACCCATGTCTATTATAGGAGTATGGTATTTTGAAACCATGAGGTATTACCAATAGCAATTATTTTAATTAAACTATTTAAATAATCTTTAGTTAGGATTAATACACATCTGTCACTTTAAACCCTATTGGCTTATGTTTTTTTGTCTGTTCAAAAGCCTTTTCTTCCTGGTTGTATATAGCAGTTAAGGTCATTGCTGAATCACATTTGGTACTGAAGCCTAATTTTTCTGAAAGCGACTGTGCTTTTTCAACTTCCAGTTCCAGAAATTCATATTTTGCTATTAATCGGCCTTTCCTCATTAGGGCGCTATCTACTTTTGAAATATCGGTATTGAAAGAGCATATTATCTGAATATTCAAACAGTCCGAAAGTAAACCATCAGAAATATTCAGCAAAGCTGAAACAGGCGAACTGCCGTCTTTTTCCCGGTCAACTATAATGTTTTCAGCATCTTCAATAACAAATATTGAATTAGGATTGTCAATTAAAATAGAAATCAAATCAGGATTAGTAATGGCGCCTGCCATGTTTGGCGGTAAAAAAATCACGTTCTTTTTGATTGATGAAATCAGGTACCGGATATAGGAGGTTTTGCCCGTGCCGGGTTTGCCATGCAGAAGAACCAGCCCTTTGTCGTTATTCTTGAAAAGTCTTTTCAAAATAGTTTGGTGAATCTCTTTGAAATCATCGTTGTAGTTATCGTCTATGCTCAGCTTTGGCTTTGATAATTGTAAGTTTTTCGTTTCAATGCCGTTAATAGTGCTTATCAAAAGAGAAATTAAAGGCTTGTGTTTTCCCTTTTTTTCTTTGAATTTCCGAATTCCCTGTATTATTGCATCAACCTTTGCTACTTCTGTATTTCTGAATAGAAATCTGGCAATGGATTGGTTAGTATCGAAATTAACTATCAGGTCGTCATACAGGATATAAAATACATCATCAAACTCAGACGTTTTATTTTTTCTGAAATACCTTTTGCAATAATGCAGATCTTTAATTTCTGATTTGTAAGTTATATCAAACCAAATTTTGGCTTTCTTACAATCAATCTCAACTTCGTTAATAAAATTGGGAATCACATTAAAGTAAGCTATGAATAAGCTGAATTCATTTAAATACTGATTTCTTCTTTCGTCAAACACGTTAGCTGCGTTTAGTTTAGGCAGAGTTTTAGATAGTGTCGCTGAGTTGGAT
>CAISYK010001144.1 GCA_903889605.1 uncultured Bacteroidota bacterium | reverse complement strand
TTTACAAAATATACGGAATTCATTTCCTGATAAATCAGAAAAAGAGCATATCGAAATTTGTAAAAAATTCTATAAACATTTCTGCGATATGGTTGTTGAAAGCCTAAAAACCTTCACTATATCAGAAAAAGAAGCAAGAAAACGCGTTGTCTGTAATAATCCTGAAGTAATAAATAAATATTATGACCAAAAGCGAAGCGTAATTATAGCTGGAGGACATTTTAATAATCCTGAATTATTTGCTGTTTCTATTGATATGCTGATAAAGCATAAAGTCGGCGGTATATATCAGCCACTTACCAATAAATATTTTGAGGCTAAAATGAGCTCTACAAGAAGCAAATACGGGCTTACTATGGTTCCAACAAAAAAAGTAAAGCATTTTTTTGATGATAATGTTAAAGAGCTAATCGCACCTGTATTTGCTTTTGACCAATCGCCTTCAAATCCAAAAAGCGCCTATTGGATGAAATTTTTAAACCAGGATTCAGGAATGCTTTTTGGTACAGAGAAATTTGCAAAAGAATATAATTTCCCTGTTTTATATCTTCGGATGAACAAAGAAAAAAGGGGGCATTACAGCCTCGATTTCTTTGATGTTACCGATTCACCTAAAGAAACTGCTTTTGGTGAAATAACCGAAAAGGTTACCCATTTATTAGAAAAAGATATTCAAGCCATTCCTCAGTATTGGTTATGGACTCACCGCAGATGGAAGCATAAAAGACCGGAAGGGAAATAAAAAATTAAATTGAATTTTTTATTTGTTGTTAGGCATAAATATTTAGTAGTATATCTAACAAGCTAAAACCGCAAATTCAATGAAAAAATTTATTTCCCCTGCTATTGCTGCAATTTTGGTGCTTGCATCATGCAAAACTTCAAAAAAAGCAGAATCTGCCGCCCTTAATCAAAAGCCGCTTAATTGTCCTGAAAAAGAGCTGACATTCACTGCCGATATTAAACCTATTTTTACAAATAATTGTGCCTGGTGTCATAATTCCAATTTAAGAGCTGGATTTAATTTTCACAAATTGGAATTTGTGAAAAAAGCCGCCGAATCTGGCAAATTATTGGCAGTTATTAAACATAAAGATGGATATCCCCCAATGCCGAGACATTTGCCATTCCTTAAAATTGCTGGTAAATTAAAGCAAAAAAATATCGATAAAATTGAATGCTGGATTAATAGCGGAATGAAAGAGTGATGATAATATTAAATATTTTAATAAGTAATATTTAATAGGTAATTCTGCTTTTTAATTTAATTTGCATTGAAAAAAATATCTTTAATAGGAATCTCTGTTTTACTTCTGTTTGCGGCTTGCTCAACAAAAATGCCGACTTCAATTAGTAAAGAAAAATCTTCAAAACATTCCGGCGCTTCCAGTAATATTATTGCTGCTAATTATAAAATTGACTGCAGTAATATGAATCTTTCTTTTATTACCGATATTAAACCTATCTTTGAAACGCACTGCACTAAATGTCATAATGAAGGAAGGAAAGGCGGCTATAATTTCACTTATTCTGCCGAAATTAAAACAGCACTGCGGTCAGGTCAATTATTAGGTGCGGTAAAATGGCAAAAGGGCTTTCCCCATATGCCTGCCGATGGCGCACAATTGGATTTAAATACCATCATTAAAATAGAATGCTGGTATAATACAGGAATGAAAGAATAATGGAAAATATAATTCCGCTTGCCGAAAGAATGCGTCCAACAAGTTTGGATAATTATATTGGTCAAAAACACATTGTTGGTGCAGGCGCAATACTGCGTAACGCTATTAAATCCAACCTTCTTCCATCGATAATATTATGGGGGCCTCCTGGTGTTGGTAAAACTACCCTTGCCAATATTATTGCTCATCAGTTAAAACGCCCATTTTTTGCGTTGAGTGCAATAAACTCAGGAGTAAAAGATATAAGGGATATTATCGACAAGGCAAAAAGCAATAATTTATTTGCACAAAAAAATCCCATTTTATTTATTGATGAAATTCATCGTTTCAGTAAATCGCAGCAGGATTCATTGCTTGGTGCTGTTGAAAAAGGAGTTATCACCTTAATTGGGGCAACAACCGAGAACCCTTCATTTGAAGTTATTTCAGCGCTTTTATCCCGATGCCAGGTATATATATTAAAACCCCTTGATAAAGAAGATCTGCTTGAAATGCTGGCTTCAGCAATGAAAACCGATAGTATTCTGAAAACTAAAAACATTCAAATAATTGAATCAGAAGCTCTGTTGCGGCTTTCAGGAGGCGACGGACGAAAATTGCTGAATGTTTTTGAACTTGTTATAAACACAATCGGGTCTGAAAAAATAGAAATTACTAACGAAAAAGTTACCAATATTGTTCAGCAAAATATTGCATTATATGATAAAACAGGAGAAAATCATTATGATATTATATCTGCATTTATAAAATCAATCCGCGGAAGCGATCCTAATGCTGCTGTATATTGGCTTGCGAGAATGATAGAAGGCGGTGAAGATCCTTCATTTATTGCCAGAAGGTTATTAATACTTGCTTCTGAAGATATAGGCAATGCTAATCCTACAGCCTTGGTTATTGCCAATAATTGCTTTCAGGCGGTAAATGTTATCGGCTTTCCTGAATCTCGTATCATTTTATCACAAGCAGTAACATATCTGGCAGCTTCTGCTAAAAGCAATGCCGCTTATATGGCAATAAGCAATGCAGCAGAAGAAGTTAAAAATAGCGGCAATCTGCCAGTACCGCTTCATTTACGGAATGCTCCAACAAAATTGATGAAAGAAATCGGATATGGAAAAGAGTATCAGTATTCCCATGGTTATCCATCAAATTTTTCTAACCAGGAATATTTACCGCAGAATATCAGCGGAAAAAAATTTTATGATCCTGGTGCAAATTCCAGAGAAAATGAAATAAGGGAAAATTTAAAAAAATTATGGGGAAACAAATATAATTACTAAGAGCTCTCCAAAGCCCCCCAGCCTCCGCAAATGGGAGAAGAACTACCGCACAATCTAATTCAAAAGAAAATAAGAGATCTTTTACTTTCTTTATGGAAGGTTAATATTCTTTATGGAAAAACATGGATTTTTATATTTATTTCTAAGAAATGATTTTTTTTTATTATTTTTAAATCCTAAGTACAGTCACTGACGGCTTTTAAAAATGAAAAAAAACACTGTTTTTATATTTTCAGCATTCTGCATATTGTTTTTTTCATGCAGAAAAGAATTGGAAAAGCCATATTGGGACACCCAGCTTTTAGCTCCTTTGGTAAGTGCTTCTCTTGATATCAACAATCTGCTTCCTGACTCAATATTACAGGCTAATGCAGACAGCTCAATGAAAATTGTTTTTCAAAATGATATCTATAAACTTTCGATGGATACCCTTTTCAAAATTCCAGATACTTCTATAACAAAGTTTTATACAATTCCAGTAGCTTATACGTTTAACCCTGGTCAAGTAGTAGTAAACAACAGCATTTCAGAAACTACATACAATCTTCATGGAGTTGAACTGCGGTCAACCACTATTAAATCAGGTTTTGTTCATTACCAGATTAAAAGTTTAATCAAAGAGGTTACTAATTTTGTTTATAGTATCCCTTGTGCAAAGCTAAACGGAGTGCCGTTTACAATTAATGTGACTGTACCGGCAGCTGTCGGCAGCATACCTGGTATATACAATCAAACCTTTGATTTATCAGGTTATATTTTTGATTTGACAGGAATCAATCATAACAAAGTTAATACTTTATTCACTTCTTTCACTGCATCGGTGAGCCCAACAGGACAACCAGTATTGGTAAATAATACTGACAGTTTGATTGTTAAAAATACGTTTTATGATTTATTACCTGATTATGCCCAAGGATATTTTGGGCAGAAAACTTTTGATATTGGGCCTTCTGAGACCAAATTCAGCATGTTTAACCGTATTGTTGGAGGTACTATTAAATTTGAAGATGTTAATTTTAACTTAAAAATTGAAAACCCAATTGGACTGGATGCCCAGGTATTTTTTAATAATTTGAGTTCTATCAATACACGCACAGGTAATACAATTAATCTCAGCAATTCCATTATTGGTAATGCTGTAAACATAAACCGCGCTTCAGAAAGCTGGGGGAATGTATTTCCAACTTATGATGTTTTCCCTTTGACAGCTGCAAACTCAAATATTAAGCAGATGATTGAGAACCTGCCTGATAAGTTTGGTTACTCTATGCAGATTAATGCAAATCCATTAGGCAATATATCCGGCTCGAATGATTTTATTTATTCTGACAAATTGATGAAAGCTCAATTGGATATGGAGATTCCGCTATCAGTAGTTGCAGCTGATTTAACATTGGTTGATACATTGGCTTTAAATATTTCAAATAATGGAACACAAAAATTTAACAGCGGTACTATTACTTTGTTTGCAGATAATGGTTTTCCGTTTGAGGCGGCATTGCAAATGTATTTATTAAACAATGCCGGAGGTATTGCTGATTCAATTTTTGCAAATACCAACACAATTGATGACGCACCAATAAATTCGAGTCTTCGTGTTATCCAAAAAAAGCTTACTAAAATTGCTCTTCCGATAAGTGTAGACAAAATGGCTTTACTTTATAATACAAAAAAAATATTGTTAAAGATTAAATTCAACACGAGTGCTAAGCCTCAATATATTAAAATTTACAGTGAATACGCCATTGATGTAAAATTAGTGGGTGATTTTAATTATACAATTCAATTGAAATAATAATAAAATAAATAAATTACAATAAATAAAATGCCGCAGATTCACAGATTATTTATATGAACTATTCGGAAAAAGAATATCCATTGCAAAATGAGTGTTATCAAATCATTGGTATATGTATGGAAGTTCACCGCATTTTAGGAAAGGGGTTACTTGAAATAGTTTATAAAGATGCTATTGAATATGAATTTAACAATAAAAAAATCCCCTATGAAAGAGAGAAAAAATATGAAGTGGGATATAAAGAAATAATTCTTCCTCATTATTTCTTTGCTGATTTTGTTGTGTTTGACAATATAATACTAGAAGTGAAAGCACAGAAAGGAATAGTTGATGAACACTATAGTTGGGCACTAAATTATTTAGCAATATCTAAATGTCCAATAGGTTTGATAGTAAACTTTGGTGAAAAATCATTAATAACAAAAAGAATAATTTTATAATCTGAGAATCTGTGGCAATACCAAACAAATTTGTGAAGAAATTTTTTATATTATTTTTTAT
>CAISYK010001143.1 GCA_903889605.1 uncultured Bacteroidota bacterium | reverse complement strand
TTCGTTTTGTTTATCTTCTGTAAATACTGCTCATAAAGCAAGTGTTTAGCGGTTGCATCTTCTATTTTCTCAAACACTTTTGAAAGTGGTTGAAAATCTAGTCCGTTTTCTTTTGGCTCTGTCATTAGCTTTTTGTATGCTTCTACTGACTCTGGTGATAATGTCATATTATATATATTAAAAAATTTAAATAGTAAACCAAAGCTAACGGCTAACATCAAATATGCGTAAAAACGCCTATTTGAGCATTAGCGGCAATTATAAAAAGAACTCGCATCCGATAAATTTTGTGTAGTCCGGGGGAATTGCTTCTGCGAGTTCTAAATTTGACATCCAATCAATTCCCATTGCGTGCGACCATTGTTGATTTACAGTGCCTGGGAATTTAAAAGGCAAATTTCCTTTTCCACTTCCTTTTTTTTGACCTTTGCCAAAAACTTGTGCATAATCACCATTTTTTACGCTACCTTGTTTTTGTGGTAGTTCAGGTATATTCTTAGCTGTATAATTTACAGTTTCAAAATGTCTTCTGCGTAATACTTTTAAGCCGAACATATCGCCTCGCAAAACAATATCCGGTCTAATTGGTGCGTTTGGTACATTTTCAATTATACCAGGTAATCCGGTTTTTTTTATTGCTTCTCTCACTTCAGATAAATTGTCCCTGTATTCTTTTCCGGCATTTCTAAATTTAGATGTAGCATTTGTATAGTTTTGACAAGGCGGTGAAGCGTGTACGTGTGTGAAATTTTTATGATTTTCAAGCAAATAAGATACTGCATCGGCTTGTATAAATTTAAATGGATAGTTTAGCTGTGGCTCAATGTCTACGCCAACTATTTCAATTTCATAACCAAGTTTCTTTGCAGCTCTAAAATAGCCCATTGAGCATCCACCAGCTTTACAGCATAAATCTAAAAGTTTTATTTTTTTCATTGAATCAAGAAATAAAAGCCGGTAACATTACTTCTACCATAATATTTGAATCTAAAAAATTATGTGAAAAATTATTTTGCCTTTTTTACAGCTTTATTTTTCGCTTGTTTTACAGGCAGTTCAGATACTTCATCCTTATTAAATATCTGCTGTTGTATTTGCTTATAAACTTCTATTTCTGCGTTTCTAATATCAATTTGCTTGTCGAAATAGTTTAACTGAAATTCATGGTCTAAGCGTATTTTGTAACAGTCCTTAACTGCCGGTAATGCTTCTGCTAATCCGTAATTGGCAATTGAAGTAATATAGTTTCGTGCATCATTCCAGCTTAAGCGTGAATGGTTCTTATCCTTAGTGACAACCATTTTTTTACGCATCTGCTCAATGGTAAAAAAGTCTTTACCCATTATGTCTTCAATTGTTTTGGCAATTACTAAAGCGTTTTTGTGTGCTGTGTTTTCAGCAGTTTTTGTTGTTTTTGTTTTTTTCATAGCGTTAAAAATTAAAGGTTAATTGAAAATATATATAAATTGATAATAATGTTAAACTAGATAACAATACCGCATAATTAAAAGCATTTACAGCATTATCAAGAAGGTTCTTTAAATGGCTGTTGTAAGTTTCTTTTTGTGATTTTTCTTTTTCTGATTCTGAATTATTTTTGCATTTATCACAATTACAAAGAATAAAGTCATTTGGGTGAAAACCGCGCTTACGCATGAATATTACTGCTCTCAAATCAATTATTACCAATTTCCATTGCTCAATTGAGTGTTTTAATCCTGTGATGAATATGATTACTAAAATTACTTTTTCCATTATTTGAAGGTTTTGAAAAATTTAAAAACATCTATAAAGCCTATAGTTCCGGTCGCTATTTTTATTGAAATAATTATTGAATCTTTTATTTTTTTATCCTTTACCTTATCCTGAATATGATTTAATAATTGAATCCCATACTGCT
>CAISYK010001142.1 GCA_903889605.1 uncultured Bacteroidota bacterium | reverse complement strand
GAGTTTATCATGAGCGAAGCCGAAGGGCTTCAATTTTTTCTAAAAAGAAAAGGATTTCCACTGAAATCCATAGCGCAGAATTCCCGGTAAAAGAGTCATAAAAACTATAATAACCCAATCGCCTCATACAATCTACATCGGATCAACATCAATTTGAACTCTTACCGATTTATAATCACTGCTCGATTTGAAATGGACTAATAAATCAGCAAGGATTTTTTTTACCTGAATTACAGAAGCATCGCGTTCTATTTTTAATAAAATATTTTTGTGGTACAGATTACGTATACGTGAAACAATAGGGAATTCAGGGCCAAGAACACGTTTCTTAAAATGCACTTTTAATTCATCGGCTAAAAATTTTGCGGAAGCATTTACCATGTTCACATCTTTATGAATAAGGGTAATTTCAATCAGACGGAAAAATGGCGGGTAGTTAAATGTTTTTCTGTCCAATAACTGATTTGTATACATTGAAAGAAAATCGGCATGTATCACTTCCTGAATAATGCTGTGATCAGGATTTTGAGTCTGAATAATTACTTTGCCGCGCTTATTTTTTCTTCCTGCTCTGCCCGACACCTGCAGCATTAGTTGAAAACTGCGTTCAAATGATCTGAAATCAGGGAAGTTAAGCATACTGTCGGCATTTAAAATTCCGACCATGCTAACATTATCGAAATCCAAACCTTTGGTAACCATTTGCGTACCAACCAAAATATCAATTTTACCATCTTCAAAGTCTTGTATTATATGATGATGGGCAAACTTGCTTCGTGTGGTATCTAAATCCATCCTTGCAATTTTTGCTTTAGGATAAAAAACAGATAGTTCTTCTTCAATTTTTTCGGTGCCGAAACCCTTCATTCTAAGATTGGTATCACCGCAGGCTCCGCATTTATTAGGAGGTTTAATTGAATAACCGCAATAATGGCAGCGCAGCTGATTGCTGGCTTTGTGATAGGTTAAACTCACATCGCAGTTGGTGCACTGCGGAATCCATGCGCAGATATTGCATTCGAGCTGAGGAGCAAAGCCTCGGCGGTTTTGAAACAAAATTACTTGTTCTGAATTTTGCAGCGCCAAGGAAACACTGTCTAACAATAAGGGTGAAAAATGCGATTTCATTAATTTTTTGCGCGTTGCTTCCTTTACATCAGCAATTAAAATTTCAGGCATCTGCATACCGCCAAACCGCTGCTTTATTTCAGCAAAACCATATTTCCCTTCCTGCGCGTTGTAATAGCTTTCTAAACTCGGTGTTGCCGAACCTAATAATGTTTTTGCTTTATGGATATGAGCTAAATATATCGCGCCATCGCGGGCATTATATCGCGGTGCAGGATCATATTGTTTGTACGAAGTATCATGCTCTTCATCTACAATCACTAAACCTAAATTGCTGAAAGGCAGAAATAATGAAGATCTTGCCCCAACAATCAGTTTATAGCCGGAAAGTTTAAAATTTGAAGCCGCATGCGGTTCTGAATTTGAACTTTCCAACGTTGAACTTAAAACATTATTCCACACCTCCACCCTCTCGTTTCCGCTGAATTTACTGTGATAGACACCGACTGTATCACCAAAATATTTTCTTAAACGATTAATTATTTGTGTGGTCAAAGCGATTTCCGGCAGCAGATACAGTACTTGTTTTCCTTGTGCAATGGCTTGTTCAATAAGTTTTACATAAATTTCGGTTTTCCCTGAGGATGTTACTCCATGCAGAAGTACAACATCTTTTTGAATTGCGGATTGCGAATTGTTGTTTGCGGCTCCTAAATCATTGGCAATCTCACCACTTTCAACTTTCAACTTTGAACTTTCAACTCTGCTCCATCCAAACTGATGCTGAATTGATTCATAAACCTTCTGTTGTATTTCATTGAGCTGAGATATTTTCCCTGCATTGTCAAAACCTGCAAGACGGCCTACTTCACGTTCATATATTTCGAAAATATTCTTCTGGACTAATGATTTTAAAGCTGCTTCAGCGCCGGGAACAATTTTTATTATTTCAGATTTTTTTACTTCTTTGCATGCTAAAGGAATACCGGGGGCCTCTCCTACCCTCTGCGGACTGGATGAATTGTCGCCGGTTATGCCGCACTCCATATCTGTGCTTTGGTTCTCACACACTTCGGTGAGACTGGGAGCTGCAGTGCGCAGCTTGTAACGTTCCGAAAGCTTTATATACGCTATCAGAACATCTAATTGCTTTGCTGCTTTTTTCTCTAATAACGGAAAAATATTTTCTAAATTTTTTTCGTTATCTGCATAATCTGTAAGGCGAACAAAGCTTTCAATCTTCGGTTTGAATTTTTCTTTCAACTCCTCTAATATCAATACCGCACCTTTTTCTATTAATCCTTTAATGATAGGATAAACAGTTTTTTGATCCAATATGTCCGAAACCTCATTAATGCTTAAGACATTGCGGATTTCCAATGCCTCAATAATTAAATGTTCTTTATCCGAAATAGTTATTAATTGTTCGGTATCTGCAGCCAAATGCCCGCTGCTGAATTCTGGGTTCAGTACAATTTTAGTTTCACTTGCAAGCCGCAATCCTCCAGGCAATGCAGCCACCATAATATCACCAATGTGAGCCATATAATACTGGCTCATCCAGTCCCAAAGAGCAAACTGTTTTAAGTTTACGATAGGATGCTCATCTAAAATGGAATCTATATATTTTGCTTCGTACTGTTTGGGCGGATTTTCATGCACATTACGTACCAATGCAGAATATAATTTCCCTCTTCCGAACTGCACTACCACCCTTTTCCCAACAGCAATATCACCTTTCCAATCATGCGGCACACGATAAGTATACAAATTGGGGACAGCTAAAGGCAATATAACATCAACAAAATATGTGGTACGGCTCATACAGCAAATATACTATTCCGACACGAAAACAAATTGACTTGTTAAGAAGTTTATTATTCCTTTTCGAATATTATACTTTACACATCGAGTTGTTTTAATCCGCTGCCAATCATTTCATGTCTCATTAATATATTTGAATTCCCACCTTTTCCGTATTAAGCATTTATTTAAAAATGGTCATCTTAATTAGCCAAAGTCTTTATTCCTAATTGCTAACATTGGTAATCGGCAATTAATATAGGTGACAGGCGTCAAAAACTGAGTGTATTAAAATACACTTTAATTCCTAAGATTTATGTAAAGCAGGCTATTGTGTAATGCGTAAAAAATCGCCTTTTAAATCTCCTGATTTAATGTTTTTTCTAACTTTGCTCTGCTGCACTGGAATAAAAAATAAGCTAAATATATATATGAAACGAATATACTTTATACTAACCGTATCAATTATTTTTTCAAAAAGCTTTATAAACCCAAATTCCGCATTAGAAAATAAAGAATTATTTTTGGGTCAAAATCCTAATGCGTAGCATTAGAAAAAAATCGTCTATGGAATTTGACATATCCTTTACCAGCAAAGAAATTACGCCATGGGGCGGAATGGTTTTTTT
>CAISYK010001141.1 GCA_903889605.1 uncultured Bacteroidota bacterium | reverse complement strand
AAACAAATAGACCAATAATCAGCTATCTGTCAATTATTAAAAACAAGGCCTCATTTAGCTCTTTTAAGCTCTTTATTGCCAACAGCCTGCCTGATTAGTTATAAGGCGGGACTTATTGCTTGATTTCTCTTAAAAAGCACTCGCCCCTATTGCACTATCGACTAAATTAGTCTCGCTACATGTTCGATTTGACTTCCAGACATGATTTCCTAATTCATTTGCCCATTATTTCTCTTTGATATTTATTTTTCAATTAATTGAAGTAAGAATGTAAAGGCTGCTGCCATGTATTTTTTGCTGAATTCATCACTGCTTCACTTTAGACTGAAGAACACAATGAAATTCTTTTATGGAGAGGAAGAAAAAGTTTTGATAAAAAAATAAAAAAAAGCACAATGAGCCAGGAGCCATGATAAATGCAAATCTCAACCTTCTTAATTCATGTTGAGAAAAAGAAAAAAATCAAACTTGGAATTTTGCAGGAATAATACAACCAAACGCCAAAAATTTATTTCGCCTGCCATATTAAGCCACTATCAATTAATTCAAGTCAATCAAGATATTTTTTTATAAAAGATTCTACTCTTAATACCTGCATTCTCCTTCAGAAACAAAAAGTCAATAAGTTGCTCTTTATCCGTGATGTTTTTTTTGACCGCTTTAAATTTTCCTTTTTTTGAAATGTCAAAGATATAGCCAGGCTTGAGGCGTTCCTCAACGTAGTTTAAATTATATTCTACGAAAGGGGGAGTCCACTCATCAAGCATCATTGATGTAATTGCACCAACGCAACTCTTATCAAAGACCTCAATGAGAGCGTCATTGCCGACAACTGAAGATAGTTTAAACTTTTCCGTTTCCAATTCAAAATCAAGGGGAGCCTGTTGCAAGCCCTGCTGTTCAAGTGTTGCAAGTATCTCTGGAATTGTGATGTTGTTGCCAAAGCCCTTGAACTCGGACGAAACTCCATCGGAATTAATAAACAGAGTATTATTTTCGGTGTTTGAAACCATAAGTCTGATGTCAAATTTCTGTGAACCGAAAATGGATAGGTCGCCAAATCTGATTGGAGATAAATATAATATGCAATTGCACTGTTTGAAGCTCGTTTTCATGATAGTTTTTATAAATTAATTTCTATCAATAAATAGCTTGAATTATTTCAATTTAAAAGGGTAATTAAATGATGATTTTTTTGATGAAAAACTTGCAATTAATTATACAGTTTATTGAGCGGTTTTTGCTTTTGTTTTTTACTTCAAATAAATAGTCCTGAAGGGAGAAATTTATCTTCTAATTCCTTTCGGGAATTCAAACCTCCATTTTGTATGTGGTTCTAAGAACCTCGTATAACCTTAGAAGCACTAAATAAGGAGTCTAAACTCGCACCTAAAGTAAGCCCTCCAAAAGCCTTGCTACATAAGGGTTGCGCAAGGCCTCGAATGATTTTTATCAACTTTTTCGTTCGGGATTCCCAACCATCCAATTTTTTTCTAAAAATAGAATAGCGCAATATTTTATAATATTATAGCCCTAATTAACCACTTAAATTTGGAAGGGAACGTTCCTCTGAATATCAAAAAAAACCTGTGTCACACGCATTGTTTGAGCCGATTATTTTAAAAATAATTATTCAACCAACAAAAAAATGAAATTCTTGCCTAGGAATAAAATGTTCCCCTCCCACCATTTACATTAGGTTGCCAGAAAAATAAAATGGAAGATTTCGTTTTTTTTACCTATTTATTTAAAAAGAAATAGTGAAAACATCAATTTTTGGGGAGAGGCTTTATATACGTATTCTATGGGACAATCGTTGTTTTGTGGATTTCCAGACCCTATGTGCAATTACAGGCCTTAAATCAACATCATTATTTCGCATTTTAAAGAAGATGGAAATTGCAAAATCTAAGAATGAATTAGGAGAGCAAATTACCTTCAAATATTTGAACCGCATCTATTACCTTGAAAGCTTTGCTTTTGGGTTCTGGAAGGAGGTTAACAAGATGAATTTATGATTTACTAGGGAGAGTTAACCAAACTTATTATATGGCCATGATATTGCAGCTAATGGCAATCTTCACCCGCCCCTATTTCCTTGTGATTAATTCTGAAATATTTAATCAGTAATTAATCCTTTTAATTACAGTTAATTATAGCACTAATTATTTCGACAAATAAATCGAATTATAACAAATTCTACAATTAGAAATTGTGCATCTATAATGAAAAGAATATAGGGAGAGTTAAGCTATTTTGCAGATAGTCCTGGCATAGCTGATAAAGGCCATCTTCACCTGACCCTTTCTATTAACTGCTCCTATGAAGCTCTCGCCATCATCTAGGCACACGGCTTTGACGAAATGCACGGATTTATAAATGTCGAGGTAATCATTTTTTTGCTCAAAGGTTTTAAGCAATTGTTCAAATTTCTTTCTATGAATTCTGTGAATAATTAATTGGTTTTGCTCTTCATCTAGGCCACTTAAATATATGGTTGTGAAATAATGACATAAATATGGTGCTGACGAGTAAGAAATATAAGTTGGCTTGCTTTGCTTGAGAAAAGCAACTAAATTATTATAAAAATGCAAATTCTCTCGAACAAGATTGCCTTTGTCATCAAGAAAAAGTGATTGGAAATAATGCTTTTCTATTCCAGGTATTTTCAAGATTTCTCCCGCACATGTAGATAAATATTTAAAGATTTTTTT
>CAISYK010001140.1 GCA_903889605.1 uncultured Bacteroidota bacterium | reverse complement strand
CTTTAAAAACCATTTCGGTCGTAACACACGCAGGTCTTATTACACGTATGTTTTACCGGAAAACTTTAAAAACCATTTCGGTCGTAACACGCTCCAGTCTTATTACACGCAGGTCTTACCAGAAAATTTAAAAAACTCTTCGGTCGAAACGCGGTCTGGTCTTAATACACCCAGGTCTTACCGAAAAACTTTAAAAACCATTTCGGTCGCAACACACTCCGAGTAGTCGAAATACCCTTAGGTCCAGACACAAAATTGTCATAATTCAGAGTTCTGAAAAACATTCCTCAAGAACAACTGTTGGTCTTATTATATAACAGTCGTAACACAAAGTTCAAAAAACATAGCATTATTTAATCGGTTATTTGAAATATTATTGAAGGAAGTTGAATTTCTTCTCCTGACTTTTTGTTTTTTATTATAATTTTTCCAATTAAAACAAACGTAATTTTCGATTTACCTTTTGATTTCCTTATTGCTTTAAATACTTCTACTGCATTAAAATTATTGCCTATAAAATCTTGTTCGAATTTGCAATTATTCCATGCATAAGATAATTGAAATGATATTATCTCGCAGTTGCAATTTTTATTTAATTCAACTTTTTCTGCTTTTAGAAATTCCTTTTTTGTAATAACATTTTTTTCGTAATTTCCTATAATGTTCATTCCGCTATAACCTAGTAAAGTTGCTGTGCAATTGGTATCTGTTGGGACTTTTACAACTTTTATAGTGCCTCTATTACTTTCATTCTGTGAAAAAGATAGTCCGCAAAAAGCCAAAAATAACAATATAAATATGTCTTTGATTTTCATAAAATAAATATTGAGGTCTAAAAACAATGTTGTCGAAGTAGGTAATGGTCGAAAAATACGGTATAAAAAAATTCAAAATTCGGTTTGCAAAAAGTATGATTGTCGAAGACAAAGGTGTTTTTCTTTTTTTTTATTGCCTTGCTGCCAACGGCAAGCTAAGTGACGTGGCCGATTTCGTAAAACGAAATTATAAAATTACCAGTGGCAAAAACCAAATAAAAAATAATTTTCTTCCGCTGCGAAAGGTTTTTGCCACGACCTATTTTGATTGCGAACTCAAATGATGAAACTTACTATAAACGGCCATGTAACTTAGGTGATGTTATATGCGGTTTTTTCTTTTGTCTTGAATGGTTTCACAGTTTTATTGATAGCTGTAAGTGTCCGCCGAAACCAAGTTCTACAATTTTTCTAAGTGTCGAAATGCGAACTTCTTTAATATTGTTCTCGAGGCGTGAAATATAAGATTTGGTCGTCCCGCATTTTTCTGCAAGTTCCTCTTGGGTCAACCCTTTTTCTAGTCGGGCTTCATGTATTAGAGCACCTATTTTAAATCCTTCATACCCCGCGTCAAGTTTGTCGCGCTTCGCTGTCCCACGTTTTCCGTACTGTTCCTCTTTGAACTGGTCAAGTGTCTTAGTGTTACTCTTTTTGGTTTTCATATTCATCCTTTATTTTAATTGCTTTTTCAATTTCTTGCTTTGGTGTCTTTTGAGTTTTCTTTTGAAAGCCATTTGCTAATACTACCAATTGTCCATGGTCAAAAAAGCAAAATATGCGAAAAATATCACTGCCTTGCTGAACCCTAATTTCATATAATCCGTCCGTATTCTCAAGGTGTTTGAGATATGTCTCAGGAACTCTTTGAAGGTCTTCAATCAAGTCAAAAGTCCAAATAATTTTGTCCTTAACTTTTTCGCGCTGTTTTACGAAAAATTCTTGAAAATAGTCTTTGTAAAAAATGATCGTTCGATGTTTCTGTTTTTTGTCCACGGAGCAAAGATACGAAAGTTGTCCGAAAGTGCAACATTTTTTTTTATGATTTTAGTCAATGTTGAAATTGTCTAAAGTTGGTGTTTTGAAATAAAATCGCATATAACGGCTAGCTAAATGATGTAGCCGACTTCGTAAACAAAATTATAAAATTACAAGTGGCAAAAACAAATAAAAAATAATTTTCTTCCGCTGTGAAATGTTTTTGCCACGACCTATTTTCATTGCGAACTTAAATGATGAAGCTTACTATAAACGGCTTTATCATTTAGGTGATGTTGGTGGCAGGTTTTTCTTTATGTCGAATTACGAATTAAAGAAAAGTCCAAGTCTTTAAAATTTTAACACAGTCTAAAAGTCCTTTAAACAATGGTCGTAACAAACAGTTCGTAAAACACACCGGTCGTGTTTTTTAAAATGTTTGGGTCTAAAGTTTAAACATAACGGTCTAGAAGTCCTTTAAACAATGGTCGTTACAAACAGTTCGTAAAACACACCGGTCTTGTTTTTTTTAAACATTTCGGGTCTAAAGTTTAAACTCAAAGGTCTAAAAGTCCTTTAAACAACAGTCGTGAAGCACAGTTCGTAAAAACACAATGTCATATTTTTAAAAACATTTTGGACTAAAGTTTAAACATAAAGGTCTAAAAGTCCTATAAACAAAGTTCGTTACTCAAAGTTCGTTACACAAGTCAAATATTATTATTGTTAAAAAGCCCTAACAGCCCGCACGGGTACCGTGCCGGTCGTGCTGCCGTTTACCTGGTAGCCAGAGGGTTCGCCAGTGCTGGGCCAGCTGGGGTTGCCGAAGAGCTGCATATACGCACCTTCGTTATAGCCGGTGGAACTCCAAGCCATGGTGGAACTCCAATAGTAGTTATTAGTAAAACCGCCAACCACGCTTTTTTGAATGTATAAGTAATTGAGTTCATCCTTGGATGGTAAAAACCAGTCACTATAACCGCTAAGCACTAATTGGTCGCATATACTTGCTGCATAACTACCTGCTCCTTGAGCAGTAATAATAGCAGTTGTGTTTGCCTGTCCCGTGCCTATTGCGGTGTCTAATGCGTTTAGGGTAACGTAACTTCCATTATACCATTGTATGCCTGTGCTTTGGTCACTTGGTGCTGCAATTAAGCCGTGTTGGCCAGTATTATCAATATAAAAAATAATACCTCCGCCATAGTTTTGCCCTATAATAAAAAGAGCTGTTGTCACAGTACCGGAAAAATTAGTATTACTTGATGAAACGTTAGGATTAATATATGCAATATCGTAAGTGAAATTTTGGTCAGTTGTTTGAGTAGTGGTAAAGGTTACTTTTAAGTCACCGCCTGCGTTATTCACTGTTGCTGTTACATTTGGATTAGAAATGTTTTTTATCGTTAAACAACTTGGTCTTGTTTTAAATATTTGTGTTTGAATTGTTGTAACACTATTCAAATCAAAAGAACCACCAACCAATGGAGTTGATAAATAAGAATTCATTTTATTCCAACTTGTTTTAAATTCGTTTAAAGAATTTACTATTTTTGAAATTACTGGAGAGGACGAGTTTATATCTGACTGATTTAAATTTCTATACGATGAATTTATTGCAAAAGTATATTCTTCTCCTTTATCAAACTGGCCAGCATTTCTATGGCCACCATCTGAATTTAAGACATTTCCGTTTTGAAGAGCTAGTCTATCAAAATTTGCTATAGTAATCTGGTTTAATCTGTAAATAGAAGTTAGTACAACTCTAAGTACCAGGCCTGCAGTAATTACAGCAAAAAAAGGTCCGCCAATAAGTGCACCGACCCCACCAACAAGAACAGCAGAAAGGAGAACAGCATTAATTCTTCTATTATTTCTCTCAGTAATAAGGTCAATGTTAGGTACAACGTCCTCCACCCAGACATTAGGGGCTCTATTTAAATTAAAGGTATCAATTTCCAATGGAAAATTTGACAATGGTGCGAATAAATCAGGATTTGCAGAAATAAATTTCGCTACCGAATCTAACGTTTGTGGTGAAGCTGAATTAAGATTATTTTGTAAATTGGAAAGATAATTATTTATAATGGTTTCATTTGTTGCATTGTTGTTAGCTCCATACATATTGGCCATTGTAATATTGTCAGCAGAAAGCTGTGCTGGCGAATAAGTAAAAGAAGATATTTCAGTTTGAATATAAGTACTAGGATTAGAAATGGGAACAAGTGCAATAACATTGTAATTTATATCAAAACTCTGCCCTTCAATGGTTGTGTGAAAACTATAACTACCTGCTGCCAATTGAGGAATTTGAAAACCAAGCCTCGATTGATAAACTATAACAGTAACAGTTTGACCACCTATGGTACCTGTATATGTTTGTTGTGTTAAGTTTATGTTTGCACTTGTAATAGTT
>CAISYK010001139.1 GCA_903889605.1 uncultured Bacteroidota bacterium | reverse complement strand
GAATATGAAAAATATGGAAAACATGAAAAATAACGGAATTATCAAAATTGCTCTCTGCACATTGCTCTCCATCCCCTTAGGGGACGGGTGGGGCGGGGCTTCTTGTTTTGCCCGCGAAAAAATCGGAGGAGCAGGAATAGCGCCCAGCCAGAGCCAGAGTCTAAATCAGACAAAGTCTCTTATGTCGGGATGCGTGAATGCGTCTGCTCAAGCTGACCTTGATATTAATAACGTTAGAGCCAAAATATTAAACGGCGGGGATATGTGGTGGGATGTATTTGGTAATAACGAAGCTCGCTATGCCATTCCTAAACCTCCTGTAGGGCAGATAGGGCCAAGTTCTCAATTTGCCAGCTCAGTTTGGGTAGGCGGATACGATGCAGGCGGCTCTCTGAAAACAGCTGCTCAAACATACCGTCAAAATGGTAATGATTACTGGCCGGGTCCTTTATCATCAACCGCTACAGTTACTCCTTCTACCTGTGTTGCCTGGGATAAATTCTGGAAAATAAACAGGGCAGATGTGGAAAGCTATTATAACTGGGTTATGAACCCATTGGGATCAAATCCTCTATTGTCAACTCCAACATTACCTGATGCAATGGATGTAATTAATTCATGGCCGGCATATGGCCCTGAGGGGCAGCCTTTGGCTCCTTATTACGATGTAAATGGTGATGGATTTTATGATCCAACTGCAGGTGATGTACCTGATTTTGATATAACAGGTACCCGCGGATGCGCAGCTCAATTATATGGTGACCAATGTTTATTCTGGGTGTTTAATGATAAAGGAAATGTGCATACAGAAACCGGCGGCGCAGCAATAGGTTTGGAAATTCAAGCCCAGGCTTTTGCTTTTGCAACAAATGACGAGTTAAATAATGCTACTTTTTATAAATACAAAATCATCAATAAATCTTCATTCCGTTTGGATTCTACTTTTTTTGGAATTTGGGATGATGCAGATTTAGGATGGTATCAGGACGACTTTGTAGGATGTGATGTAAGCTTAGGTTTTGGTATTCTTTATAACGGAACTGCAGTTGACGGAACCGGTCAGGCAACCGCCTATGGAGCTAATCCTCCCGCGGTTGGAATTGATTTTTTCGAAGGCCCTTTTGCCGATCCAGATGGAATTGATAATCCTGCATCAGGTGTTCCTCCAAGTTTCTTGAATTACGGCGATGGTATTCCTGATAATGAGCGTTTGGGTATGTGTAAATTTATGTATTTTAATAATAACCAAAATCCTGTTAACGGAAACCCTGAACCTGGGGATGATGCTTATCAATATTTAACAGGAACATGGAGGAATGGAACACGCATTACTTATGGAGGCGACGGGACAACTGGTTCTGTTCCTTGTAATTATATGTTTCCAGGAACTACAGACCCTTCTGGTTTTGGTGTTGGCGGTAATTTAAATAATCCTGTCGTTATGCCTAATTGGAATGATATTCCTCCTGCTGATGACAGACGTTTTTTGGAAAGTGCCGGTCCTTTTACTTTGCAGCCCGGAGCTGTTAACGTTATTACAATAGGCGTGCCTTGGGCAAGAGCTACACAAGGCGGGAATCTTGCTTCTGTTGCACTTTTAAAAGGCGCCGATGCAAAAGCTCAGCTATTGTTTAACAACTGCTTTGCAACGCTAAACGGACCAACTGCTCCTAATTTGACAATACAAGAGCTAAATCAGGAAGTGATTTTAACTTGGTCAAACCCTGTAACTTCTAATAATTACAATGAAAATTATTCTGAAGACTATGATAAATCAGATCCAAACAATGCCCCATATCTTTTTCAGGGATACCAGGTTTATCAATTAAAAAATGGGTTCGTAAGTCAAACTGAATTGGGTAACGTTGATAAAGCACGTTTAGTGCTGCAGTGCGACAAGGTAGACGCCGTTTCTCAAATTGTAAACTACACCAATGATGTTACAATATCGGCTTTAGTGCCGCAGGAGATGGTAAATGGTACAAATACTGGTATTGTTCATTCTGTATCTGTAAAAAAAGACTTTTTTGCAACTGGTGATAATCATTTAGTGAATCACAAAACTTATTATTATGCAATAATTGCTTATGGTCACAGCACTTCCTTGGTAACTCCTAATTTTAATGTTCTTCAGGACTACAAGCCTTATATTGCCGGCAGGAAAAATGCAGACTTTGCGGCTTTTAAACCTCATTCGGCTATCCCGCACATTCCGTCTCCCGAATCAGGCGGACTGGAACAGCATTCAAATTACGGGAATGGTCCTAAATTAACCAGAATTGAAGGCAATGGCAACGGCGGTAATATTTTGGAATTTACAAGTGAAACCACAGAAAGAATTTTAGCCGATCCATCATCAAGAGTTAAAAAACCTACATACGAAAACGGCAGCGGCCCGATAGCAATAAAAGTTATTGATCCTTTAAATGTTCCTTCCGAAACAACATTTCGTATACTAATCTATGGTAATTCAACAACTATTACGAATAGTGCTAAATGGGATTTAGTTAACTTATCAACAGGTGATACTGTTCATTCTGAAACCAGTATTTTACTGCCAAATGAACAATTAATTAATGGACAACCTTCAGGCAGTTCAGTAATTATTCCTAAGTGGGGATTATCAGTAAATATTTCATTCGTTTATAATCCAGGATCAATTTCAACAACACCATCTGTAATTTATCCGCTTAACAACTCTTTCCAGGAAGCTACTATGACATTTGCGGATCCATCTAAACAATGGTTAACCGGCATTCCTGATAGAGACGGCGGAGAAGGCGTTGACAGAGACAGAAACTGGATTCGTTCAGGAACCACGACATACCCTGCACCAAATAGTGTTTACAACGATTACCTGAAAATTGATGACATTCAGGCTTATGAAAAAGTATTACACGGTACATGGGCTCCTTATAGATTATGTGCTTCTACGCCAACCACTGTTCCAAATCCTTTAGTATGCACAAGCGGTCCGGCCTGGGGAGGTTTTATAACTTTAAACCAAATAAAAAATACCGCAAGTGTTGATGTGGTTATTACCAGTGATCAATCAAAATGGACCCGCTGTCCGGTATTGGAATTGGAAGAACAACCAGGATTGACTATTAACCACCTTACTAAAAAACTCGACCTTCGCAGTTCTCTTTCTGTAGATAAGAATGGTTTAAATTCTGGTCAATCAGGTTATAATGCTGCAGATGGCGGGCTAAATGGCGCAACAGGTATGGGTTGGTTTCCTGGTTATGCAATTAACCTTGAAACTGGTGAAAGATTAAACATGGCCTTCGGTGAAGATTCATGGAGAGTTTCAGAAAACGGCGCAGATATGAAGTGGAACCCAACATCAAATTGGTTTACACCTCTTGGCGAGGCTGTATTATTCGGTGGTAAACATTATATTTATGTGTTCGGCCATAACGGTGATGCCTCATATTCAAATGATCCTCTTATGGGTAATGGATTAAGTGATGTGCCAAGTTATGACGGAGGTAAAACTCTTCATGATTTATTGGATGCTGCCGGAGCGACAACCGGTGGTACAAGTGATGGTTATAAACGAAATGTTTTTTCAGATGCAATGTGGGTAAACATTCCAATGCTTGCACCAGGTCATACATTATTAGAAACAGATGTAAAGATCAGATTGCGGGTTACCAAAGCTTACAGTAAATTTGGAACTGGAGACCAGGCTGCTTCAGGTTCACTTATTGTTGGTGAAACATATTTTGTTGAATACGGCCCTATAATGCACAACTCAGTGAGCCGTCCGATTGGAAGTACATTTACAGCGGTAAATACTGATTGGACTGCATCTGTAGCTAATGCATCAGTATTAAAAACAGTAAATAATGCTGATCCGATGTATGAATTTAACACATCCGATATTGGAACTAAGAAGGAATCTGCTGCTGCCGCTGAAGATGCACTAAGTTTAATTAATATTGTGCCGAATCCGTACTATGCATATTCAGGCTATGAAGAAAAAACGAGTGATAATATTGTAAAAATCACTAATCTGCCGAGAAACTGTACAGTTTCTATCTATACATTAAATGGAACGTTAATAAGAACATTTAAAAAAGCAGATGATGATGCAAAAGCATCTGTTGAGTGGGATATGAAAAACCAAGCCAGAATACCTATTGCAAGCGGTTTGTATATTATACACATAGATGTGCCAAACGTGGGTGAAAAAATATTAAAATGGTTTGGAGTAATGCGTCCTTTAGATTTAGAAGCATATTAAAAAATTGCGTATTGCAGATTTTTGACTGCGGAATTAATAAGAAATTTCGGCCATCCGAAATCCGAAATAATAAATAATTAATTATGAAAAAGAAACTAATTATTACATCAGCGCTATTGCTCTCTCTCCCATTAGCGGAGCATTGGGGCGGAGCATTATTTGCCGGTAACCCAGACCGCGCTGGTCAGGCGGGAGCTACTGAATTATTAATTAACCCTTGGGCACGCAGTTCAGGATGGGCTGGTTCAAATACTGCTGGTGTGAAAGGCCTGGAAGCAATGTTTTCTAATGTTGCAGGTACTGCTTTTACAAAAAAAACGGAGTTGTTATTTTCCCGTACTCAATGGCTGAAAGGTACTGATATTAATATCAATGCATTTGGATTAACTCAGCGCATAGGAGAAACAGGCGCTTTGGGATTGGCCATTATGGCAATGGATTTCGGAGATATACAAGTTACTACGTTTGACCAACCTGAGGGCGGATTAGGGACATATTCTCCGCAATTTTTAAACATAAGTTTGTCCTATGCAAAAGGTTTTTC
>CAISYK010001138.1 GCA_903889605.1 uncultured Bacteroidota bacterium | reverse complement strand
TGCTAAAAATCCGCCAACAGCAATCCCTAAGACGAAAATTAAATTCCAGGATTCGGACTTCCAATCGTGTTTAAAAAAATCGGATTTGCCGGGAATAAGCATTGCGCAAAAATCATGCAGGGTCGAAGAAATACCGAAAGCTTTATTTTCAAGAATTAATAAATACGGAACAATCAGTCCTATTAATGGCCCTGTGACGTACCATGGCCACGGTTGAGTTAGAATATTCATTATTTGTGCATCTATTGAAATCTAAAATATTGGATTAACTATCATATACATTGATGCTTTCCCTAAATTCATGTATTTTGATTCCTTAGATATTTAAGTAGGTCCTTGAATAAATTATTAGAAGCTGCCCTGCAATTGCATCTTCAAAGATCGAATTAGGATGTGAAAATGATATGCCAAAAGAAATGTTGGGATTAACAAATCTGTGAATTTGAATTATTGATATAATCCAGCGCCTTAAAATCCAGCTCCTTTCAGGATATAAGCTGTTACCTGTAGGTTTAATTGCATTACATTCATTTCGTATTGTATTTTATCTCGGCAATGATTTAAGATATTTTATGAGTAAAATATTTCCCTGTTTTTTCAGGATTCGCGTAGGCAGCATAATATTTCTAAATCATCGAAAGATAATGCTGACCAGAAACAAACATGGCAGAGGAAGCTTAATACGTTAAAGTTTATATCTGGCGATATTCTCTTGTTTATTTTTTGTCTAAAAATAATTTTTATTTAATCACTACTTTTCCCATGCCGATAATACTTTCAGCGATGTATATCTTAAAAAAATATATCCTTGTTTCCAAACCGCTGCGTGAAAACAGCGCAACCAGTTGTTGTTGATTTTTCAATAAAATCATATTTTATCCTAATAATTTTTGACGTATCAGAGCATTGCATCATTAACTATGATTTAACTAATTTCAACCTACCTCTTTCCATACCAATGAAGCCGCACCAAGTATTGCAGCATTATTCTCTGTTAATCGGGAAGGAAGAATTTTTATCTTATTTTTATAAACGTTCATAAGGTTTTTTTCAAAACTTTTAATGGTCGGCTTAAAAATAAAATCACCGGCAAGTGCCAGACCGCCAAACAAAAAGAAAGCTTCCGGGCTGGTATACGCTGCACAGTTTGCTAATGCTAATCCAAGAATGCCGCCGGTATAATTGAAAGCTTCAATGGCATCTTTATCACCTTTAAGAGCCATATTATAAATGTATTTAGCATCAGCTGTGATATGTTTAACAGCTATATCCGCATTTTGACTAATATATAAATCTGAATATGTACGTTTAATGCCTGTTGCCGAACAATATGTTTCAAGGCAGCCTCTCCTGCCGCATCCGCATGGCCTTCCTTCAGGAAACATAATTACATGGCCGATTTCTCCTGCAAAACCATCGTGCCCATAAACAATTTCTCCATTTACAACAATTCCGCTGCCTAAGCCGGTTCCAAGAGTAATAAAAATAAAATCCTTCATCCCTTTAGCTGCCCCGAATATCATTTCGCCCATAGCCGCTGCGTTTGCATCATTAGTTAAAATTGTTCTGCAATTTAATCGCTCGGAAAACATTTCGGCAAGCGGTATGATTCCTTTCCATTTTAAGTTAGCCGCAGATTCAATGGTTCCGTTAAAATAATTACCATTAGGCGCACCGATTCCAACTCCGGCAAATTCATAAGTGTCCGTAAATTGAAGAAATGCTTTGTTAATATGTTCACATACTACTGCGGCCATATCCTCCGGAAGAGGGAAATGATCAGTAGCAAATGTTTCTTTATAAACTATATTTCCTATTGAATCTACTAAACCCAAAACGGTGTTGGTTCCGCCTATGTCAATGCCTGCTGCTAATTTTTTCATATACTTTCCTCCTGGCTCCTCACTCAATAAAAAAAGGGATACTATTATAGAATAATATTTGTGCAATTACTCACACAGCCGATATTTTAAAATTTGTTTTTCAATAAGTGACACCTTGAGCACTTAAAACCCTCGGTACTTTCCATGCATAAAACGCTAAATAAACATAACAAAAAATTGGTATGACAAATGACAAATGAACGCCGACTCCGTCTGCCAATATTCCCTGCAAAGGAGGTATTAATGCCCCGCCCAGAATCGCCATTACCAAAAGCGATGACCCTTGACTTGTATGTTTTCCTAATCCGGCTATTGCCAAAGTAAAAATTGCCGGCCACATAATTGAATTGTATAATCCTAAGCTGATTAGTGACCATAAGGACAATTCGCCCGATGAAAAAATTGATAATATCAGCAGCAAAATGCAGATCACAGAGAACAGCAATAAAGTACGCGCTGGTTTATCCTGCCCAATAAAAAATGCAGCAGTACTTATAATTATAAATGGCAGATAAATCATCATTGATTCAAAATCTATAGTTTCATTTTCTCCTGCTCTAATTTTAAATATTAATAAAATAAAAAAGAAAACGGCAACAGGAATAACAGCTGTTACAAACTTTTTTAAAGTTGGGGACAAATTAAAAACTGATACAGAACCTGTAAAGCGGCCGATCATTAAGCTGCCCCAATATAGTGCAACATATATAGTGGCGGCACCTGCAGGTATTCCTTTAATTTCTTTCAGCCCAACAAAACTTGTCATAAAACTTCCTACTGTTACTTCAGCACCTACATAAAAAAAGATTGCCAAAATCCCTAAAGATAATTGCGGATATTTTAAGGCACCTACACCTTTTTCAATATTTTGTTCGTTAGTAAATTTCGGAAGTACTACCAATTTAAAAACGATAATCAGAAGTAAAAAGATACCAGTTAATACTATATATGGAGTTTTTACAGAATTAATATCATTCCATGAGGCTGTATTGCTTAAAATAAAAACGCCGCCGATGATCGGAGCAATTGTAGTTCCGAATGAATTTATTGCCCCGGCTAAATTCAACCGGTGTGAACCTGTTTCGGGACTTCCCAATAGTATTACATATGGATTTGCTGTGATTTGAAGTAATGTAAAACCCAAAGCTAAAATAAATAAAGCAGTTAAAAAAAAGCTAAATGATTCCATTTGTGCTGCAGGATAAAATAAAAATGTCCCAATGGCTGATATCAGCAAGCCCAATAAAATGCCGTTCTTATATCCAATCTTATTTATTGGATCCCCTGATATGGATGAAATTATGAAATAAATAAATGAGCCAACGAAATAAGCACCGAAAAAAGCAAATTGAATCAGCATTGATTGGAAATAACTCAACACGAATATGGCTTTAAAATGAGGTATTAGAATGTCGTTCAAACAAGTAATAAACCCCCACATAAAAAACAGCATAGTAAGAAATGCCAAAGGCAATGAATAATTTTTTTTCTGTTCCATAAATAAATGAAATTAAATTTTTACCGAAAATAAGGCTAAAATGATTAAAACTAATCCGTTTAATCAATTATTGTTAATAGCTGATTGTTAATTACTATGATTGTTTTTAACATCTCCATATTTACACATACTAAAAAGCAGTGAAATAATCTCGGTAAAGGCGCTATTTATATTTCAAGTTAATAACTCCGAAGGAAATTGCAGAAAAATTTAAATTTGTAAATGCGTATTTGTAGTTTTGTAAAAAAATATATTATGATATACGACAAACACATATTTATCTGCACCAATGAGCGCGAAGCTGGTGCGGCGCGAAAAAGCTGCGGTGAAACGCACGGAATGGAAATAGTTGATTCATTCAATAAAAAATTGAAAGAATTGAAACTGCCCATTAAAATCAGGGCCCAAAAATCCGGATGTTTGAATATTTGTGATTTCGGGCAAACAATGGTAATATACCCTGAAGGCGTTTTTTATTCCGGGGTTGAATTGAGTGATATTGATGAAATTATTAACGAACATATCATAAATAACAGGCCGGTAGAGCGTCTGCGCTATGAAAATGTCAAAGCAAAAAACAATAAACTGCAGTAATAATTATGTTTATTAAATTATAAATATACACTTCTGCACCAATTCACAAAACTGCTTTTATTAAATTACAAACCATTTTTCATAATTTCGTTTTTTTATTAGTTATCCGCGATCAATAATTTCCTCAGTAAATGACCAACTTTAATAATATTTCTCAATATTTTAACCGTATTGATTTAATTAAGGAAACGGCGAATCAGATAATAAAAGATTTTGATATGTTTGGTTTTGAAATAAAATTTTCGGGAAGTGTATACAATGCCTACGAGGAATTATTTGAACAAATAGAGCCTCATATCAGTGAACTTGTAAATTCAAATCTGCAGAAATTTATGAGTATATTATACCGTATCGACCTAAGTGATGAACAAATTAAAAAGGCTGTTAATGATAATTCATCGGAGCCATTTTCCGCAATCGTCAGCGATTTAATAATTAAACGGGAATTGCAGAAAGTGGTGATTAGAAACCATTATAAAACTCCTTAGTCTATGATATTAGGCCGCTCCATTAATTGTTTACCATTCCTTGTTTTAAAATTCATAAATTTGAAGTCTTAAATAAGAGTAAAGAATAATTATGGATAAATTTTCCTTTTTAGGCAGTGCAGAAATATCTTCAGTAGATGATTTATTTCAGCAATATTTACAAGATAACAATTCAGTAGAATACGGGTGGCAGAAATTTTTCGAAGGATTTGAGTTTGCCCGCAAAAATTACGAAGGAATTACAGAGATACCGCAAGATGTAAAAAAAGAGTTTGATGTAATAAATCTCATAAACGGTTACCGCTCCCGCGGACATCTTTTTACATTGACAAATCCAGTCCGTGAACGCAGAAAATATTCCCCGACATTAGATATTGAAAACTTCGGGTTAAGCCAAACAGATTTGGAAACAGTTTTTCAAGCTGGAAACCAAATTGGTATTGGGCCGGCAAAATTGAAGGACATCATTGCACATTTAAAGCAAACCTACTGCCAATCAATTGGTGCGGAATATATGTATATCCGTATTCCGAAAATTAATGTTTGGCTGCAGGAAAAAATGGAAGGCAGTAAAAACACGCCTAATTTCGCGGTACACGAAAAATTAATGATTCTGCACAAGTTAAATCAGGCTGTTGGGCTTGAAAATTTTTTACACACAAAATTTGTAGGACAAAAAAAGATTTTCTTTGGAAGGTGCAGAATCTACAATACCTGCTTTAGATGCTATTTGCGAAAAAGGTGCTGATATGGGCATTCAAGATTTTGTGATTGGTATGGCTCATAGGGGCCGTTTGAATATATTGACAAATATTTTAGATAGAAAGCAGGAAGATGTTTTTTCTGAATTTGAAGGATATCTTTCTGAAGATACATTATTTGAAGGTGATGTCAAATATCATGTAGGGTATTCCTGCGACCGGATAAGCAATAACGGCAAACCTTTTCACATCAGCTTAACACCAAACCCCTCGCATTTGGAAGCTGTAAATCCTGTTGTTGAAGGGATTTCGCGGGCAAAAATTGATAATTTACATAATGGTGATAATAATAAAGTCTGCCCGATTTTAATTCATGGTGATGCAGCTTTGGCCGGCCAGGGAGTTGGGTATGAAGTAATACAGATGAGCCTTTTGGATGGCTATAAAACAGGCGGAACAATTCATGTTGTTATCAACAATCAAGTTGGATTTACTACTAATTATCTGGATGGCCGTTCCAGCACTTATTGTACCGATTTGGCAAAAGTGGTGCTGGCTCCCGTATTTCATGTTAACGGAGATGATGTGGAAGCTTTGGTTTTTACAGTTCAATTAGCTGTGGAATTCCGCCAAAAATTTCATCGAGACGTATTTATTGATATATTGTGTTACCGTAAATATGGTCATAACGAAGGCGATGAACCTCGGTTCACTCAGCCATTATTATACAAAGCAATTGCTTCTCATCCAAACCCAAGAGATATTTATTCTAAGCAATTAATTTCACAAGGATTTATAGATGAGGCCTTCGCAAAAGACATGGAGAAAAAATTAAGAGAAC
>CAISYK010001137.1 GCA_903889605.1 uncultured Bacteroidota bacterium | reverse complement strand
TTTTGAAATTAATAATTATTTAAAAAATTGAGATTATATTATGAACAGCAGCCGCAGGTAACTGATTTCTTTATTGCAGCGATTGTCCAGCTTGAAACCATAACTTTCCCTTTTTCATAAGGAGTTGATTCTTCAATGATATTTATGGAAGTAAAACCAGCTTTTTCAAGTTGATTTAAATACTCGCTGCGGGTTACAGAACCTGCCCAGCATTCTGCAATGGCAACCGGATCATTTTTATATGCATCCGGCATTGGGCTTGTTGAATATATATCGCTGATAACAAAGCGGCCGCCTTGTTTAAGTATCCGATAAATTTCATTCCATACTGCTTGTTTATCAGATGCATGGTTAAGTGTGCAGTTTGAAATTACCAGGTCTGCAATTTCACTTTTCAATTCAATATGTTCAAGCTGGCTTTTGATGAAACTAACATTTGTTACCCCCATCCGTTCAGCTGTCTTAACTGATTTTTCAATCATGCCATCCGATACGTCAATACCGTATACAAACCCATTTGGTCCAACAGCTTCAGCAAGACGAATGGCATCAGTTCCCCTACCGCTTCCTAAATCAACACAAATTTCATTGGGTCTGACTTCTGCATAATCTACTGCACCACCGCAGGAAAGACAACAATCAGATGAAGCCAATTCACTGTAACGCTTGTTTATTTCAATGGAATGAGTATCCTTTATTTCATTATTTTCCATAATCATGAATTATTTAATTTTTACTTCTGGGTTAAATAAAATTTTAGACTTTGTTGAATTAGCAATCAAACAGTTGTATTCAGATTTCTGAAGCAGTCTTTCTGTTCTTTCTTTATTTTGTTGATTGGATATTATAACAATTGGTTTGAGAGTAATTTCACTTATCAAATATTTGCCATCCACAATATCAATTTTACCAATTGCGGTTGAATCAAAACTTAAAAATTCAAGTTCCGAATTTTCTGCAACAGATAAAAAGGTTGTCATTAAGCAGCTATTAACAGCAGCTACAAACAAATGTTCCAGTGACCGCTGCCCTTTTTTTCCATTAGGAAATTCTTGGGACGAACCAATGTCAATTGTCTTATTTAGTGCTGGAGATTCAATAATTCCCTTACGGTCAGATTGCCAGTTCAATGATACTTCATAAAAATATTCGGTATTGTTCATACATGGCAAACACCATTCGGATGAAAAGTCAACCAACTTAGATTTGTTTGAATATGTTTTTTCTGAAAAGATCATAAATATATTTATTGAATTTTTAAAAATTGTTCAAACCGCATTACTAATCCAAAACACTATAGATTAAACTCTCTCTAATAAATGATTTTCAATCTTTATTTCTAGTTTAAAAATGATCCTTGACTAAATTGAATTTGAAATTAGGCTTTCGCTTCTGATTTCTGAAGCACCCTTTCTGCTTTGTCTTTTTGATGTTCATCTTTTAAAACAAGGATTGAGATCAATGGTACTTCAATCATCAAATATTTCCCTTAAATCATTTCCGGCTTACCAATCTCTTTTATTAATAGTTTAGTTCAATTATTTGTTTTAAGTGATCAGCAGGCACAACACCAGACTGACGCCATTTCAAATGCCCCTTTTTAAAAAGAATTAAGGTGGGAACGCTATGCACATTATAGGCACTTGCAGCAAAAGGATTTTTATCTACGTCTATTTTAATAATTGCAGCTTTATTTCCAAGCATTTTTTTCAATTGCTCAAGAATAGGAGCCATCATTTTACAAGGCCCGCACCATTCAGCTGAAAAGTCAACCAACACTGGTTTATCTGAATTTATTATTTCTTGAAAGTTTGCCATATTAATTTTTGTTTGAAATTTATCCAATTGCACAACTTACATAAGATCTGGCATTTGCTGCCAGTTTATCAAATCCTGTAAGTGTATCTTTTTCGGGGTAACCCATTAAAGTAAGTTTATCTTTAATTTTCTCCAAAGAGAAATTATTGTCGTAAGTAACCTCAATCACATCATGGTCAATATCCACAGTAACTTCAGATATTTCATGAAATGTTAAAAGACCATTTTTAATTGATCTGGCGCATCCACCGCATTTCATATTGCTTATAATTATTTTAGTTTTCATTTCAGAGGTGTTTTATTAACAATAACTATTTATATCCATCCAAGATCCGGCATTTTCACAGTCAATCCCATTTTGTTCCAAATACATTGCTGCCTGAGAACTTCTTGCACCTGAAGCGCAGCATAATATAATATTTTTCATATTTTTCAATTCAGCCATGCGTTGAGATATTTCCTGCAGCGGAATATTAATACTTCCAGCAGCATGTCCGCCCATAAATTCTGATGGTGTTCTAACATCAACAATTGAGGCTTTTCCTGTTTTTATTAATTCTTCGATATTTTCCATGTTTATAATAGACTTTATATAAGTTAAAATGTTATGAGCATAAAGATATTAATAAATGTTTGGTTACTTGAGTTTTAGGAAAAGGAAAAAACTTTAGCTAT
>CAISYK010001136.1 GCA_903889605.1 uncultured Bacteroidota bacterium | reverse complement strand
GAATTACCGAAGTTGTTGAGAAATCTGATCTCAAGATTGGAGAAGATTACCAGATCATAACTATAAGTTTTGATTATCATGATAATCCTGCGAAAGCGCGTCAGAAAAAGGCAAACTTTCTTAAAAAACACGGTCAAAAAAGTGCCGGAGGTTGGTTTTATCTTACAGGGGACAGTGTAAACATCTCGAAGATTGTCAATGCCGTAGGGTTCAAATACAAAAAAGCGGGAGTTGATTATATACATCCTGCAGCTATTATGGCTGTTAGTCCGCACGGAAAACTTACAAGATATTTATACGGGATCACTTTTCTTCCTCTTGATTTTAAAATGGCTGTTTATGAGTCACAGCAGGAATTTGCAAGACCAAGCATCGCAAAAACATTGCTGCTTTGTTATGCTTACGATCCTGTGGGGAAACGGTATGTTCTTGATATATTAAGAGTAACAGCGACGATTATCATATTTATACTTGTGTTATTTGTATTAACACTGGTTCTGAAATCAAAATTTAAAAACAAAAAAGCGTAACAAAAATGAGTATTAATTTGAATAACACTTTGCCGAATTACCTTGAACATAAAGGAAAATATACGGGAATACGGGGTTGGATATTTTCCACAGATCATAAAAGGATCGCCTTGCTCTACCTATATTCAATTGTCACATTCTTCTGTGTAGGGATGCTTCTTGGTGTTTTAATGCGCCTCGAATTATTTAAACCCGGGCAGCAATTCATGACACCTCAGCAATATAATGCCGCATTTACAATACATGGGGTTATTATGGTTTTTTTAGTTGTAATTCCCGGACTGGCGGCTGTTTTTGGGAATTTTTTACTTCCGCTCCATATTGGTGCTAAAGATGTTGCATTTCCGAAACTAAATTTACTTTCCTGGTGGATTTATTTGGCAGGAGCAGTAATTGCAATCTGTACTTTAATTTTTGGTAAAGGGCCTCCTGATACTGGTTGGACATTTTATGCTCCATACAGTACCACCTCTAATACAAATGTTGTTATGGCTGTATTTGCCGCCTTTGTACTAGGGTTTTCTTCAATATTAACCGGCATTAATTTTATCGTAACTATTCATCGAATGAGAGCTCCAGGTATGGGATGGTTCAGAATGCCGTTGTTTACATGGTCGCTGTATGCTACATCATGGATCCAGGTTTTAGCAACCCCGATCATTGGAGTCACTTTGCTCATGGTTGTTGCAGAAAGATGGTTCAGGATAGGATTTTTTGATCCTGCTCTTGGCGGAGACCCAATTCTTTTTGAGCATTTATTCTGGATATATTCCCACCCGGCAGTATATATAATGATTTTGCCTGCAATGGGTGTAATAACCGAGATAATACCTACAATGAGTCAGAAGAGAGTGTTTGGCTATAAGGCCATCGCCTTGTCAAGTCTTGCAATTGCCTTTGTAGGGTATTTGGTATGGGGTCATCATATGTACACATCAGGCATGAGCGTTACAGCCAGGTGGGTGTTTTCATTGTTAACATTTATAGTTGCCGTTCCAAGCGCCATTAAGGTATTCAACTGGATCAGCACAATGTATAAGGGTTCTATTGATATGCGGCCTCCGATGTTATATGCTTTATCATTTATGTTTTTATTTATGATAGGCGGTTTAACCGGATTAGTGCTGGGATCTATTGCCACTGATGTTCATGTTCATGATACAGCCTTTGTTGTTGCTCACTTTCATTACATAATTTTTGGAGGAATGGGTTTTGCATTTTTTGCTGCCATGCATTTCTGGTATCCAAAGATTTATGGCCGAATGTATAATATGAAGCGTGCATATTGGGCCTGGGGAATATTGAATGTCGGTTTCAACCTTCTTTACTTTCCTTTATTTGTAATTGGCCTGCAGGGAATGCCGCGCAGATATTTTGATTATTTGCCGCAGTTCCAGTTTGGGCATGTATTAAGTTCAATTGGCGCATTAGTAACTGCTGCAGGTATTATTTTAATGATTTATAATTTTTCCCGATCAATACGTAAAGGAGAATTAGCTCCGGCAAATCCTTGGAATGGACTTACTTTAGAATGGATGGTGCCTTCACCTCCGCCGGTTGAGAACTTCGTTGAGATACCCGTAATCACTGAGGCTCCATATAATTTTAAATAATTTATTGTTGAACAAATGAAAAATAAAATCAAATTTTATGAGTACTGATATTGTTTCGGAACATCGCGATGATTATGGATCAAAGCTGGGAATGTGGTTATTCCTTTTTACTGAAATTTTCTTTTTTGGAGGTTTATTAATTGTTTACGCGGTTTACAGAGCGCAATACCCTTTAGAATTTAAGGCCGCATCGCTTCACCTTGATACGTATATCGGTGCGCTTAATACAATAATACTTGTAACCAGCAGTATGTGCATGTCGTTGGCAACAACTGCCCTTCAAAAAGGTAACAAAATACTTTCAGCCAGGCTCATCGCAGCTACTGTGATACTTGCAGGAGCATTCCTTGTAAATAAATATTTTGAATGGGATCATAAAATATTATTAAACCTGTACCCCGGTTCCGGCTTCATGCTAAAGCTGAGTCATGGTTATGTTATGTTTTTTGGATTGTACTTTTTTATGACCGGCTTACATGCACTGCATATCTTAATAGGAATGGTACTTTTAACCGTGTGTTTTATGAGGGTCAGATTTGGCAATGTAAATAAAGATAAACCTATGCTGTTGTTAAACAGCACGCTGTACTGGCATTTGGTGGATTT
>CAISYK010001135.1 GCA_903889605.1 uncultured Bacteroidota bacterium | reverse complement strand
TTTGTAGAAATGGAAAATGGCGACAAAATACCTGTTTCCAACAGGAAAAAAGAATACCTTACCCAGCTTCTAAAATCTTTATAGGTACTCTCCAATATGAATTTATTCATGTTTAAATGGCCAGCAAAGGATTAAAGTAAAAAAAAGCTATAACACCTTTCTGCTGGGTCAAGATTAACTAAATGGATGACATTAATGAATAAATTAGAAAGCGTTTTCGGATCTAAATTTATTTTTCAATCAAATGCATAATTAAAAATTAATTTCATAATCATCTTTTTGAAAAAAGCAGGATTTCTTATATTATTTTTCGGGTTAATAACCGCATCATTCTCCCAGCAGTATAATTTCCACAATTATTCTGTGAAAGATGGTGTCGCGCAATCGCAGGTATTCAGCCTTTTACAAGACAGCCGCGGGTACCTTTGGATGGGAACCCGTGGCGGAGGCATTTCCCGTTTTGATGGAATGAATTTTAAAACATTTACTATCAATGACGGACTCATCAATAATTATGTTTTCTGCATTAAGGAGGATGAAGGTCATAACCTATGGATAGGCACAAACAGCGGGCTATCCAAGTATAATGGAATAGAATTTATCAATTACCTGCCGGCCTATGGTTCTTCCCAGGTTTGGATCCAGGATATTGATTTTGACAAAAAAGGAAGAAAATGGCTGGCAACAAATTCCGGAGTAATATTCCTAGACAATAATAACAGATTTACAAATGTTACTGATATGCTGAAAGAAAAAAGAACAGTAATCAACGCCATTCATGCTGACAAAACAGGAACCATATGGTATGGTGATGGAGACGGGCTATGCAAAATTACAGAAAATGAAGGCTCTTTTTCCTTGAGCCATTACGGCAAGGCGCAAGGTTTCATGACCAATTCCATCACATCAATCAAAGAAGATCTAAAAGGCAATCTATGGATTGGCACATATGGTGATGGTGTTTATAAATACGATGGAAAAAAATTCTCACGCATAGATTTTCATTTGGAGCTGTATAAACAAACTGTACTTGATATTTATTTCGATAATAGGGAAAACGTTTGGCTTGCAACATTATCAAGCGGAATAGCACAATATAATACAGCAGCAAAAACATTCTCATGGTTAACAGAAAATGAAGGATTAAGCAATAACCATGTTCAAAGCATCATACAGGATAAAAGCGGAAATTATTGGTTCGGGACTTCCGGAGGAGGCGTCTGCAATTATTTTGGAAAGCAATTCACCAATTATGATAAATCATCGGGCCTTGCAGGAAACTTTATATACAGCATTTTCCGGGACAGCAAGCACCGTTTATGGGTTGGAACATCAGATAAAGGGCTGAGTGTTTTTGACAGTGCAAAGTTTTTTAATTATAACGCTGGCAATGGGTTTGCCGATGTAAAAGTAAAAGCTATCAGTGAAGATAACTATGGAAACATTTATTTAGGAACTGACGGTGAAGGAGTATTTGTTTACGACGGCAATGAATTCAAACCTTTTGAAGGCCTAACAAAAAAATATATTCGTGCTATTGAAAAAGATAAATCAGGGAATTTATATATAGCTACAGCAGGCACAGGTTTATACAAATTAAGCTTTGACAAAACAAAAACAAAACTTCAGAATTATACTGCCAATGACGGGATGCTTCACAACCGCCTTACCTGTCTTCATTATGACAAGCAGGAAAGATTATGGTACGGCACTGAAAATAACGGCATAGGATTTTTGAAGAATGATGCAGTGCAGCATAAATTTATCAGCAAAAAAGACGGGCTTCAATCCAATACCATCCGCTGCATGGCTGAAGATGATAACGGCTATCTCTGGATTGGTACCGGAGGATACGGCATTGCAAGCCTGCCTCTATATCAGGGTGACACTAAAATTAAAACATACGACCACACAAGCGGTTTAACTTCCTCCAATATATATTTACTGACAATTGATAAAAACAATAATTTATTTATTGGAACAGAAACAGGTTTGGATTATATTTATCTGGATAAGTTAAGGCAACCAACCGAGATAAAACATTACAGCAAAGGTGAAGGATTCACCGGAATAGAAACCTGCCAGAATTCTGTGTTCAAAGATAGCGATGGCACTATTTGGTTCGGAACCATCAATGGCTTATCAAAATACAATCCTGCCAGCCTGGTTAAGAATGATAACGAGCCAGTGACAAGCATTACTGATGTAAAATTATTTTATGAAAGTGTTTCAACTACCCAGTATAAAAATTTTGTTAAAGACTGGAATTCCATTTCACATTTGGATTTACCTTATAATCAAAACCACCTTACATTTGATTTTTTTGCAGTCAATTTCAGCAATCCGGATGCGGTAAAATACCAATGGAAACTCGAAGGATTTGATAAAGAATGGTCGCCGGTTTCAAAAAATCACAGCATTTTGTATTCTAATTTAAGTGCAGGTGATTATACATTTATGGTGAAAGCGTGCAATGAGGACGGTGTTTGGAACAAAGAACCTACCAGGTTAAAGTTTCACATTTCTCCTCCAATATGGCTGCGTTGGTGGTTTATTGTAATGATTATTGTTGTTATTATTAGTATTGTGTTTTTTATTTTCAGATGGCGTGAAAACATTATCCGTTCGAAAGCAGAAGAAAAGCAGCGTAAATTGCAGCTGGAAAAAGATGTTGTAGAGCTCGAACAAAAAGCATTACGTTTACAAATGAATCCGCATTTTATTTTCAATGCATTGAATTCCATCCAATCGCAAATCGGCACTGACAATGAACAAACAGCACGTTATTATTTAGCCAAGTTCTCTCGGTTGATGCGGCAGATACTTGACAATTCGCGCAATTCTCAAATTTCGCTTGATGAAGAAGTAAACACATTAGAAAATTATTTATTAATAGAGAAGTTTTGTAACGGCGACCGT
>CAISYK010001134.1 GCA_903889605.1 uncultured Bacteroidota bacterium | reverse complement strand
TTTTTAAATTATTGGTTTTTGCTGTAAGGAATTACTCCATTTCCAACAGGCGTTTTTCAGATTAATTTATGACGTTTATGGCATATTTAAAGAGTATTAGCAGCGCAGAATGTTTATCATCATCATTAAAAGCAAAAAGCCCCGAAATATTAAATCGGGGCTTTTTTACTAAATAATATTTATTCATTAAGTGAATATTCAGAAACAAGGTACTGATAGTACTACAACTTATTTTAGAGTTTAAAAACAGTCGTAAAAAGTTTACATTTTACTAAATTTAGGCTTAGCTTTTGTTTCTTTCAACAATTGAATCACCTCTTCATCTTCCACTTGTGAAAAATCAAAATAGAATTGCCCCACTCCCATAAAGTTCTGCGGTGCAGAAATATAAATAAATTCATCCGAGATACTTTTTAATTTATTTATTGAACTTGGCGAAGTGACAGGAGCTGCAATAATGATTTCTTTCGGATTCATTTTGCGGACCGAATTAACAGTTGAAATAATAGTGCTTCCTGTTGCAATGCCATCATCAACAATAATTACAGTTTTACCTTTCAAGCTTGCCGGTTCCCGATCGCCCATATAATATTTAAACTTTGTTTTCAGGTCATTCAGGATTCTATCCGTTTCACGTTTAATATATTCTTTCGAAATATCGGTCACACTATCGTTGATTACTACTCCGTCCAAAGAAACTGAACCGATGGCATATTCCGGATTATGAGGATGACCAATTTTTTTTGAGAGAATTATTTCCAAGGGGAATCCAAGATCTTTGGCAATGACATACCCAATTGGAACTCCGCCCCGAGGTACAGCAAGAACGATTCCATCCCTGCCTTTATATTTTTCAAGTTTTAATGCAAGTTCCATTGCCGCATCGAATCTGTTTGTAAACATATATTTAGGTTTTTATTGATTTTTATAATAAAGAACTGTTGCTGCGTAATTCAAATTAAACGTTTAAAACAGCCTGACTGATACTTCCGTTCAGTTCCTTTCCAAATGGTAATTATTTTCATAATACGGCGGCAGCAAAAAATTATTCATCTATGAAATTCCATTATTTGTTGCGCATTATTTTTCCCTGACGACTGTACTTTCTTTTTCAAATTTTGCAGATACGGATTTACCGAAGACATTGAATGTAACTATGCAGAAATTATATACTATTTTACTTGACTCCATTATGAATCCATCATCCTGAAAAGGTTTTAACTCAAGATCTGTGCTCGTGTCATCCGGAAAGAAGAACTTAATTTCACAGGTAATTCCTTTGTTGTTAATAGGTTTTAATTTTTGGTCAAGCAGGTAAACGTATATGCTGGGAAATGATGCTTTCATCTCAATATTAAAGTTTTCAGCTTGTTTTACATCCCCTCCGTGAGGGCCTGAAGGAGATTGATAAGTGTCTAAAGAATACAATACAACTATCCCTGATAGAAGCAGTACCAATAATATAAATCTTGCGAACATTTTCGAATATTTTGTTGGGTGCAAATTTATAAATGGACCATGTTTTTTAAAAAGATTTCCATCATGGCAAAATGTGATTTTAATTATTTATTTCGATAAAAGGAGCCGCCTTTTATGCGCAAAAAAAAAGGCACATCAGCGCTATATGTTTCAGGTTGGGCTGTCAAGTTAGTATCTATTAATCTGCAGAATAAAAACAATTGCTGCTAAGGCGCAAAGTCACAAAAAAGGATATAGCAAAAATGGCGGAACGCAGAGCCTCCGTTCCTTTACGGCACTATTTCGTTTTTTGCTGAACTGCTATGGCATACAGCTTATACATTAAAATGAACTGCTCAATATTTTTCAACATTTATACAAATATTTATTCATAACGCAATGCGTCAATAGGGTTAAGGCGGGCGGCTTTACGTGCCGGATACCAACCAAAAAAGACTCCAATTACAGCGGAAAACAAGAACGACAATAGAACGGAAGAGACCGTAACTACCACCGGCCATCCTCCGAATTTTGCCACTAACTCTGAAACGGTTATTCCCAAAGCAATACCTATCAGTCCTCCCGCAAAACTTATGACTATTGATTCTATCATAAACTGAATCAAAACATCCCGGCCTTTTGCGCCAATAGCCATCCTTATTCCTATTTCCCTTGTTCGTTCTGTAACCGAAACAAGCATTATGTTCATGATGCCGATACCTCCAACCAAAAGTGAAATACTTGCAATACTTGCCAAAAGAATTGTCATAACTTTCGAAATTGTACCGAAAATATTGCTGATATCTGATTGTGTACGAACTGTAAAATCATTGTCATCGGAAGGAGCAAGCTTGTGTTTTTCACGCAGCAGGCTTGAAATTTCATCCACGGCATCATTAATCTGGTCTTCAGATATTCCTGAAGCAAGTATACTGTTCACATAAATTAAAGAAGAAGACATTCTTTTTTGAACCGTTGTAAATGGCGCTATTATTATATCATCCTGATCCTGCCCGAAAGTATTTTGCCCCATTTTTGACAGTACACCTACAATCTTAAAAGGAATACTATTTACACGGATAATCTGGCCGATAGGATTTGCGTTTTCATCTCCAAATAAATTAAACACAATAGTCACTCCTACTAAACAAACTTTGGCTGCAACACGGTCATCTGCGGGCGTAAAGACACTCCCAGAGGTGATTGTAAGTGACCTAATAATAAGGTAGTCTTCATTAACGCCTAAAATCATCGTACCCCAATTTTTAGAACCGTAAATTGCCTGTACCCTTTTTTGATCCACCGGAGAAACATGATTCACTAATTCACAGCGTGCAGCTATTGCTTCTGCATCTTCCAATTTTAAAGTTTGTGTTGATGAAGCTCCCTGACGAACCCCTCCCTGAAAGTTCGCCCCAGGGATGATTATTATAGAGTTTGTTCCCAGGCTTGCAATCGATGCTTTTATATTTTGATTTGAACCTTCTCCAATAGCAAGCATTGCTATTACAGAAGCAACCCCAATGATAATACCGAGCATGGTCAAAAAACTTCTGAGTTTGTTCCGGTTTAGAGAACGGTAAGCAACTTTTAATAAGTTAAGGATCCTCATATCGTGGATTTTTCTTCGCTGAGAGCAGCGATTTTTTTTAATTCTTCAGCAGCATTTTTTCTTTCCTTAACAGGATTATTGGCGATAATCTTCCCATCCTTGAAAATTATATTATTCCTTGCAAACTGAGCTATATCGGCCTCATGGGTGACCATCACAATAGTAATTCCTTTATCATTCAACTTTTGAAATATTTCCATGATTTCATAACTGGTACGTGAATCAAGGTTGCCTGTTGGTTCATCGGCCATAATAATTATAGGATCGTTTACTAAGGCACGTGCAATAGCAACACGCTGCTGCTGTCCGCCCGACAATTGGTTAGGCATCGAATTTACCCTATCTGCAAGCCCCACAGATTTGAGCGCGTTTAATGCTTTCTCCCTGCGTTCTTTCGCTCCAATTTTGTTATTATACAACAATGGCAGTTCAACATTTTCCAAAGCTGATGTTCTCGGCAAAATATTAAAAGACTGAAAAATAAAACCAAGTTTACTATTTCTTAATTCTGCAAGTTTATTTTTATCACGACTGAGCACATCCTCGCCTTCCAATATATACTCACCGCTTGTTGGATTATCGAGACAGCCTAAAATATTCATAAAAGTTGATTTACCTGATCCGCTTGCTCCCATAATAGCTGCAAACTCTCCTTTATTTATAGTGAGGGAAACATCATTAAGTGCATGGACCTCTATATCTCCCGTTCGATATGTTTTTATTAAATTTTTTACTGCAATTATATTTTCGGTATTTGCCATATTTATTTTCGCGTTGGGAACTTCGGCAGGAAAGGACTTTTTGAATTCTGAGCATCCTTTGCAGCGGAAGAATGATTTATTCCAATTGCTGTTTCGTCACCCTCACGGATGTCCCCTTCGATCTCTGTGAATGAACCATCGTTAAGTCCTTTAGTTATTTTAACCGGAAAAATATCCTTGCCGTTTTTTATCCACAGGTAACCCACAGTGACATCATTTTCAACGATCTGTTGTTTTTTTAATTCACTTGCCTGCCGCAATTTCTGCAGCCAGAATTTCTTCACAGAATCAGGAAGCAGTTTATTTTCCTGCAGATATTCAACAGGCGGAGTGAATGAAAAAGCATTGGTTGGTATTTTCAATACATTTTTCCTCTCTTGAATAAATATATTTGAATTAGCCGTAAGCCCTGGTATCAGTTTAAGATCAGGATTTTCAACTTCAATTATTACAATATAATTTACTACGTTCTGTACCATTAGCGGCTGCCTTCTTATTTGTGTTACAATTCCGGTAAATATGTCTTTCGGATATGCACCAACTGTGAACTTTGCCAGCTGTCCTTTCTCTACCTGACCAATATCAGCTTCATCAACGTTTGCCTGAACCTGCATTTTTTTAAGGTCATAAGCAATTGTGAAAAGGACCGGGCTGTTAAAACTGGCAATAACCATATTTCCAACCTGCACATTTCTTGCTATTACTACACCGCTAATGGGGGCTAAAATAGTACAATAACGAAGGTTGATAAGGGCTCTGTTTAACTGAGCTTGAGCTGATACCAAACTTCCCTGCGAAGTCTGATAATTCGTTAAAGCCAAGTCATAATCAGCCTGAGCAGCAACTTTGTTCTCAAACAATTTATTTGTCCTGTCGTATTCGCGTTTCGCTTGCTCCACAGCTATCTCTGCTCTGTGCAATGCTGCTGAGGCATCCACTTTTGACGCATTGTAAAGGGTTGTATCCAGGACAGCTATAACTTGTCCTTTTTTTACTTTATCGTTAAAATCTACTTTTATTTTTGCTATGATTCCTGAAACCTGAACTCCAACATCCACCGAGGTATCTGCAGCCATGGATCCTGTAGCTGTCACTAAAACAGTAACATCGCCTTTTTCCGCTGCCGCTGTTCTCCAGTAAATTTCATTAGTTTTATTACCTGAATAATAAAAATAATAGATCGCGGCACCGATAATTGCAAGGACTGCACCAATAATTATAATTTTTTTCTTCATTTTATTTTATAAGACTGCTAATGGTTTTCCAAGATAAAAGTCAACAACTTTAATTTTGAATATATAATTATATTTTGCCTGTATTAATGCCTGTTTCACCTTATTGTAATTATTTTGCTCAATGATAAAATCAGTTGCAGTAACCACTCCGTTTTCAAACTTTATTTTTATATCAGTGTATGTCCGCTCTTCCGCCTTTTGCTGTTCTTTCGCTGCTGTGTATTGTTTTGATGCTCCCAATTGGTCTGTGTAAGCCTGTTCTACACTTTTCCTTAACTGATTTTTTGTATTAAGTTCATCCAATTGAACCGACTGCAGATTAATTTTTGCCTTATCAATATTGCTTTTAACTATATAATTATTAAAAATCGGAACAGATAAACTCAGCCCTATAAACTGATTAAAGTTGTTTTTGAACTGCTTACCGAGAGGATATTCATTTTTTTGAACAACTGTTGATGGGACATAGCCGACAACATAATCTGATGGGTTGCTTTGTAAGTACCCTATGGTTTGTACCTGGCCCCCTGTTTGGTAAGATATAAGCCGGCTTGCATCGGAATACGCGGTTTTTAAACTGCCTGTTAGAGAAAGTTTCGGATAAATTCCTCCCCGCGCTATTTTAAGTCCTATATAAGCACTGCTGATTTTAACCCCAGCACTAACAACCTGCGGCTGATTCTGTTCGGCAGTTTTATAAATCTCATCACTTGTATTCGCAACAGCTAAATCCGGCTCTGCCAGCTGCGGTCTTTCAATTTCAAAATCATACGAAACGGGCAGTTCCATTAGTTGCATCAAGGCAACTTTTGCCAATATTAATTGATTCTCCGCATTAACCTGTGAATATTTATCTCCTGCAAGCTGGGATTGAAGCTGATATAAATTACCGATAGGCACTTTGCCGGCATCCACAAATTTTTGAGTTCTTTCAACCTGTGCATTGGATCCTTCAACCTGCGCCTTAGCAATTTCAATTGATTCATAAAAATCCAAAATTTGAAGATATGCGGCAACAACGGCAAGCGTAAGGTCGTTTTTTGCTTTTTCAATATCCAGATTTCCTGCATCGTAATTATAACGATTTTGTATAACAGTATAATAATTCTGCAGACCAATAAAAATGGCAGCACTACTGTTTAATGAAATATTATTGCTGGAAATGTTCTGATTAAGAAACTGATACGATACAGGGTCAAGGGCCCTGCCGGAAGTAAAGTTTTGATTATCTGAAAGATTTAAGTTAGGGTATTTATTAGCTTTTGACTGCTCCAGATTAATCTTATTTATTTCACTGCTCAGCAAATTCTGATTCAGCAAAACATTTTTTGCTATAGCTTCATCAACACAAGCTTTTACAGTCCATATTTTATTCTGAGCACAAAGGATGTATGAAAAATTAATTAAAATTAATACCGCAATAAATTTCCTAATCACGTTTTTCATTATCTGCTTTTCGACAAAATTTTCGAAAATAAAGTTGATGTTTGTTATTCAGAATTGACCGAATCTTTTGTTTTCAGGGAATCATTGCCTACAGCATTTACAGGAATCTGTGTTTTTTCTTTAATAAGAGGCACACAGTATTTGCCTGAATCTGCTACAAACAAAAGAAAAACAAGAAAAACAATTGCCGCAAGAAGCACAAAAATTATTACTAAGTAACCTTTATTATTTTTCATTTAACTACAAGCAAAAGTCATATTAAAAGAAACGAAAGATTTACAAAAATCTTCACCCGACCGGTTAAAAAACAAGTGCGGTATTTTCATATCCAAAGTATTTCAGTAACGAGTAACCATGGCGATTCTTTTATACGCTTCTAATTTTCCATTATCAACAAAAGCAACATCCCCGTCATTTTTCAGAACAAGTTCAATTACATCATCAATGATATCCTGCAGTACTTTAGGCTCCTTTTTTTCAAAACCGTCAGTTACTAAAGTATATTCATCTTTTCCTATTTTAGCAGCACGCAAAAAATCTTTTTCCACAATTAATAGTCTCCCAGTTTTTTCCATTGCTGCCCGCCATACATTATCTATTCCATAAACATATTCTTTTTTGTTTATGGCTTCTGCCAGCATATCAAGTGTTTTTTGCTGTTCCCTTTCCCTCCAATTTAAAATAGCAGGTTCTATTGCATGATATATTTCTTCTTTCGAAGAATTACTATAACTTCCTGCCACATAATCAATAATTTTTTTACTGTTTTTAGTTAGCTTTTTAAAATGTCCAAGAGTTTTTTTCACTCCGCAGATAATAACTGAAGTATTTATTTCTTTGAGAATTCCTGATAAGGAATTATCTATCTCTCTAAGGTATCTTTCCAGATTGATTTCTTCAATTGCATGAGGATCTGAAAAGTTTGCCACTTTTGTCGGATAATCTCTTTTAACGGATTCTATGCTGGGCGGCATATCTTTTAATTTTATCTCAACCAAAGTATTGTTATAGCCGTGATAAACTTTTGCCTGATGATTTACAATCACGAATAATAAATAATCAACACTGTTTTTTGTTGAATATAAAAGGTCTCTTACTTCAAAAGAAGAATCGATAATTAATTTTTCCTCAACAGGAAAGGGCAAATAAAACAATTTTTCTTTTTCAGGAGAAACAAATATTGCCAGAGCCTTTGATAAATGTTTATGATCAATAGAAGCAATAAGCTTTTCAAGTTTTTTTATTATGGACATGGTTCTGCTTTCAGAAAATTCTTCAAGCAGCTCTTTCTCTACTCTTTTCAATAATGACTTAAGTTTACCTTCATCAATCCTGTATTGAGGATAACTTTTGTCAGTAGGAATAATCAACGACACTGAAGGAGATATTTTGGGTGCATTTAATACAGATACTTCTTTCATAGGTAGGGTTTTGTTTTTTACATTAAATATTGGATAACACCTTCTTCATTTATGTTTAATATATCCGGCCAAACATATTTATATTTTAAAGCCGTAAAACATTATAAAATAAAGGAAGCCCATCCCCAGGCAAGGAAGGGCTTCCTTTATTTTTTTCCTTTTTTTAAGAAACTTTTATTTCTTTCCTTGGTTTTGACACAGTAACCTCTTTCTTAGGGACTGCCAATTTTAAAATTCCATTTTCATATTTTGCATCGATTTTATCGGCAAGTATGTCGGCAGGTAATTGGAATGAACGAGTGAAACTGCTGTAAGAAAATTCTCTTCTTTTGTAATTTTCATTCTCTTCTTTTGTTTCCTCTTCTTTTTCAGAACTGATTGTTAAAACTTTGTCTTCCATTTCAATTTTGAAATCTTTTTTTTCAAGACCAGGAGCGGCAAGTTCAATTTTGTACTCTTTATCATTTTCTGTAATGTTAACTGAAGGCGATTTCACTGAAAAATCCCAGTTTAACAAATTGTTATTAAAATCAAGAAGATCAGGAGTGAACATGTTTCCTGTTTCCATTAAATCATTTACTACTCTTGGAAACAAGTTTCCATTTCTTTTTAATACTAGAGCCATTTTTTTGAGATTTTTAAGGGTTAAAAATATTTATTTTATTGTCCTACAAAAGTATTTTCACAATCGAATTTGTTCAATGATTTGAATCAAAAGATAACTTGATATTTATCACGGCGGGTAAATATTGAAAATAATGGCCAGGCCGCAAAGCCTCGTTCATAACTGAATTGGATTTCAAACAGTAAGAAAACAGGAAAGCAAGACTAATTTCCGGACAATAACAGAAGGATATTAATTACAAATATTGAATGGCAAAAACACTCTCACGGCCTCTAGGGTTTGATGAGCGCTAAATCAAAATAATAATTTACAAATTCATAATTTGG
>CAISYK010001133.1 GCA_903889605.1 uncultured Bacteroidota bacterium | reverse complement strand
TTAATAATAAAATAAAAACCAAAGGTGTTACTTTTGAAAACATCTTCGATTTGTTTGCAATAAGAATTATTATTGATTCAAAACACGAAAATGAAAAATCCGATTGCTGGCGCGTTTATTCTATTGTAACAGATTTCTATCTGCCCAGTCCTGAGCGTTTGCGCGATTGGATTTCTACTCCCAAAGCCAATGGTTATGAAAGTCTGCATGCAACCGTAATGGGGCCGGAAGGGAAGTGGGTGGAAGTGCAGATCCGCACAGTTCGAATGGATGAACTAGCTGAAAAAGGTTATGCCGCACATTGGAAATACAAGGAAAGCGGTAATGAAAGTCAGCTTGACGAATGGATAAGAAAGATCCGCGAGATTCTTGAAAGTCCTGAAGAAAATGCAATGGAATTTTTAGATGATTTTAAGCTCAATTTATTTGCAGAGGAAATTTTTGCATTTACGCCTAAAGGTGAAATAAAGACACTGCCTGTAAATTCTACTGCTCTTGACTTCGCATTTGATATTCATACAAAAATTGGTGAAAAATGTATAGGAGCTAAAGTTAATCACAAACTGGTTCCGCTAAGTTATGTATTAAAAAGCGGTGACCAGGTGGAAGTGCTTACCTCCAATAAACAAACTCCAAAAGAAGATTGGCTGGGATATGTGGTAACGGCACGTGCCAAATCAAAAATCAAAAATGCTTTAAAAGAGGAAAGGCGGAAAATTGCTGAAGATGGCCGCGAGGTTTTGGAACGAAAATTCAATCATTTAAAAATTGATTTTAGTCCGTCAAACATAAATGACCTTGCTAATTATTTTAAACTTCCGAGCGTTCAGGAATTATTTTACCGCGTAGCGGTTGGTAATATTGAACTGAAACATTTAAAAGATTTCCGCCAGGAGCATGGTAAAATAACTCATAAATCGGGCAGCATAAGGAAAGAAGAACCATCAAAATCTTTGGAACAAATGGTTATTACTGCTCGCGGTAAAGCCGATATGCTTGTGATCGGCGAGAATCTTCAAAAATTTGACTACAAACTTTCACCTTGCTGCAGCCCAATTCCAGGTGATGATGTATTTGGTTTTATTACTATTAATGAAGGAATAAAAATTCACCGTGTAAACTGCCCCAATGCTATACAATTATTATCAAACTATGCCTATCGTGTAGTTAAAGCCAAATGGACAAGCCCTGAACTGATAGCTTTCCTTGCTGGTATGAAAATTACAGGTATTGATGAAGTAGGTTTAGTAAATAACATCACCAAAATTATTTCAAATGAACACAATGTTAATATGCGTTCTATAAGTTTTGACACTAACGATGGTACATTTGAAGGGACTGTGATGGTGTTTGTGCATGATACTAATCACCTTACCGAGTTGATGAAAAAACTAAAAACTGTAAACGGAGTACTCACTGTAACCAGGATAGACGGGCACTAATTAAGTTTGAAAGTTCAAAGTTAGAAAGTTTAACAGTTATTGATTTATAATTATTTAGTTTACAATATATTATAGATAATAATTACAATAACTAACAAACGTAAAACTTTAAACTTTCTAAAGTTATTTTTTGTATTTTTAGCCTTTTAAATGTTATGTAAATATTATGTCCATACCAGATACCAAGGAAACTGTGAAACGAATTTTTGAGGATTACCTTGCTAAACATGGTCACCGCAAAACACCTGAACGTTTTGCTATTTTGAGCGAAATATACTCACATAGCGGACACTTTGATATTGAGTCTCTTTACATACAAATGAAAAATAAAAAGTACCATGTAAGCCGTGCTACATTGTATAATACCATAGATTTGCTGCTTCACTGCAGTTTAGTTACCAAACATCAGTTTGGTAAAAATTTAGCACAATATGAGAAGGCACATGCATTCAAACAGCATGATCATTTAATTTGCCAGGATTGCGGAAAAGTGTTTGAGTTCTGTGATCCGCGGTTACAGCAAATTCAGGAAACGGCAGGAGATATTTTAGGATTTAATATCGAGCATCATTCGCTAAATTTATATGGCAAATGCAGCAAGCTTGGTAAAGAAGGGATATGCGAACATAAAAAATCAAAAGAGAAAGAACTTCTGAGTATACCATTAAATACTGAGAAGAATATATTAGATGAACAATAAATTTAGTTTAAAAATGTGCAGAAATTAAAAAATAATGTTTTTAATTTTCGTATCAAACAATTTTCAAATTAACAATTTCACATATGATATTCGAATACAAATTAATCAAGCAAAAAAACATCAGCTTATTTCAGCTTGGAGGAGAACTTATAGACAGAAATCAGGCAAAAGAACTGCTTGTTGAAATTGAGACTATGATTACCAATGGAGAAAATAAAATTTTGCTCAATCTGCAGGAGTTAAAATATATTAACAGCAGCGGGCTTAATGTCCTGATAAATATTTTAACGAAAGCCCGCAAAGCCGGCGGTGATGTGGCAATTTGCTGTGTAAATAAAAAAATTACAGAACTGCTTGTAATTACCAAACTAGACAGTATTTTTAATATTAAGGACAATGAAGAAAAAGCTGTTGAATTTTTGAATAAATAGAAAAAGACAGTTTAAAGTAGTAAAGTTAAAAGTAAACGAATTTAAAAGTTTGCATTAGACATTATACAAAAAAGGAGATTTATTACTCTTAAGGGATTGTAAAACAGATACTAACTTTAAACTTTCTAACATTAAACTAATTTGTAACATGAAAGTAGATGTATTACTGGGTCTTCAGTGGGGAGACGAAGGAAAAGGTAAAATTGTAGATGTATTAACACCTAAATACGATATTATCGGCCGTTTTCAGGGCGGCCCAAATGCCGGACACACATTGGAGTTTAACGGCATTAAACATGTGCTCCATACAATACCTTCCGGCATTTTTCACGATAAAAAAATTAACATCGTTGGTAATGGTGTGGTGATCGATCCTGTGATTTTCAAAAAAGAAATCGATGCATTGGTGAAACTAAATGTAGATGTAAAAGCAAGATT
>CAISYK010001132.1 GCA_903889605.1 uncultured Bacteroidota bacterium | reverse complement strand
CCGTTGTTTGTTCAGAAGATCAAAATTTTATTATTCACAACGGATTTGATTTCGAAGCTATAGATAAAGCAATGGATTATAATGCTACTCATAAAAAACAACGGGGAGCGAGTACTATCAGCCAGCAGACAGCAAAAAATGTTTTTTTATGGCCTGGTCACAGTTGGATTCGAAAAGGGTTTGAAGTATATTTTGTTTTTTTAATTGAAACAATCTGGAGTAAAGAAAGGATTATGGAAGTGTATCTGAATGTAATTGAAATAGGTGATGGAATTTATGGAGCTCAAGCAGCATCTAAAACATTTTTTTATAAAGATGCCAAATATTTAACGAAACCCGAAGCATCTCTAATAGCAGCGGTTTTACCAAATCCTTTAAAGTTTTCTGCGGCGAAGCCTAGTCCCTACATCCGTTACCGTCAGGCCTGGATCATGCATCAAATAGCCCTTTGGGGAGGCACATTAAATTATGAAGCTCCTGTTGAAAAGAAAAAACCAACGAAAAAAAGTAAGCATTAAATCAATCTTGTCACGACTTTTTAATTACTGATGCTGCGTTAGGGATTCCTTCGACAAGCTCTGGATAAATTCCGCGGAAATCCTTTTTGTTAGGTACGCACAAAAAGATTGAAGCGGAAAGCCCGCCGCTTTCTTTTTTTAGAAAGCTGAACGCCCAAATGAAATTTGTTATTTTGGCTATTTTTCTATTTTTTATTTCCCCCAGGCTTACAGCCAGAAAATGTCAATACCAGCGTAAACTAATACAGCACTCTGCATTTTGGGAGCAATGCTTTTATAACTGCAATGTCGTATTCTTTAAAATAATTGCCTCTTAAATCAAGTACTTCAAGGTTTGTAAGCATACTAACAGAGTCTGATATGCTTGATAATTTATTGCTTTTCAGAGAAAGCTGTTTCAGATTTTTAATTTTGTAAATACCTTTAGGTAAAGATGATAGCTGATTGTTATCTAAAACTAATTGTTCTAAAGTGCCTATTTTCATTATAGTCTTGGGTATTTTTTTCAAACCGCACATTACAAAAGTTAAATTTTTCAAATTTTTAAATTCTCCAAAGGATGCCGGCAGTGTATCCAAATTAGTATTGAAAAACAGTAAAGTATTTAAGTTGGATAAATAGCCAATTGAATTTGGGAAATAAAATGTATCGGCTTTGTTATTTTGTATTTCCAATACTTTCAGGCGTCTTAAAAAAGCAATTTCCGTAGGTAAGGAATCCAATTTTGAGCTGTGCAGATGCAGTTCGGTTAGTTGGGAAAGATTGCCGAAATCTTTTGGTAAGGAAGTAATTTCATTTCCAATACAGGCAAAATAAATCAGATTGGTAAGGTCTTTAAATTCGGGCGGTAACTGGGTAAGCCCGTTACTTGTCAGCTGCAATGCCTGCACTTGTGCAAGTTTACCAAGCTTTGGAAGAATTTTCGGATCAAATACTTGATTTTCTATTTTAACCTTATAGGCTGTATTGACTTCTGTCAGGGCATCTTTCAAATTGTCATAAACAACTCCCGGAGGACCATATTTATCAAATGAATCATATTCTTCCTGCGCCTTTACAAGAATTGAAAATGAAAGAAAAATTATTAGTAGTGTTTTT